>JAGAHK010000412.1 GCA_017627115.1 Bacillota bacterium
AAATGGGTGATTTTAATTTGGAACTTCCGACACAGGAAGCCGTAAAAAAAGAAGTGGAACAGCTTTTAATGCCTACCGAGCAGGAGCAGGTAATGATAAAAGACACGGCACAGGTAAAAGCCGACCAGATATTCAAAATAGACATTGACAATTTTGAGCAGCGCAAGGAATACACGGACGTTATAGACCAATTCGGTATTAACGATATGAAAGCCGCTTCAAACAGCAATGCTATTTTGCAAAAACGCATCAACAGTTTTGAGATAACGGGCTCGGAAAACGGCGAGGTCGCACAGACGCTTGCGGAGCTTACGCTTAAAATGAAAGACCTTGACCCCAGTCATCTTGACTTTGCAAAAAAAGGTGTACTCGGCAATATTTTCAACCCCGTAAGGGCATATTTCGAGAAATACAAGACCGCCGATGCGGAGATAGCCACAATCATCGAATCCCTCAACAAAGGCAAGAAAAGCCTGCAAAACGACAATGTGACACTTGAACTTGAAGAAAAAAGTATGCGCGAGACCTCGAAGAAAATGCAGAACAATATCGAACTTGGTCTCAAGCTTGACAACTGCCTTTCAAGCGGCATTGAACAGGCAAGGATAGACGGTGCGGACGAGGAGAAGATACGCTTTATCGAAGAAGAGATACTTTACCCCTTGCGTCAGCGTATCGAGGATTTCCAGCAGGTACAGGTCGTTTCACAGCAGGGCATCATAGCTATGGAAGTACTGCGCCGCAACAACAAGGAGCTTATAAGAAGCGTTGACCGTGCAAACAATGTAACAGTCACCGCTTTAAGAACAGCCGTTACGGTAGCGGGCGCACTTTACAACCAGAAAATAGTTATCGAAAAGGTCGATGCTCTCAACAAGACCACCAACCATATGATAGAGTCTACCGCAAGGATGCTGCGTCAGCAGGGTGTTGCCATACACGAGCAGGCAAACAACAGCACACTCAACGCAGATGTTCTTAAATCCGCTTTTGAAGAGACTTTTGCCGCACTTGACGACATTTCAAACTACAAGCGTGAGGCTCTTCCGAGAATGAAGCAGACCATAGAGGATTTCAGGCAGATGGCGGAAGTCGGCGAACAGCGCATATCCGAAATGGAGCGCGGAGGAATGTTATAATATGACAGATCGGCAGCCAAGTCTGGCTTATAAAACAAAACAGATAATAAAAAAATACGAATTTGATTTTAAAAAGAATTTCGGGCAGAACTTTCTTGTGGACGAGCGTGTGCTTGACAAGATAGTAGCCTCCGCCGACATCACCGAAAACGATGTCGTGCTTGAGGTTGGCCCGGGCATAGGCACACTCACGCAAGCGCTTGCAAAAAAGGCAAAAAAGGTTATCGCCGTAGAGATAGACAAAACGCTTATTCCCATTCTCGGCGAACTGCTTGCCGATTTTGACAACATCGAGATAATAAACGAGGACATCCTGAAAGTGGATATAAACGAGATAGTGGCAAAAAACGGCGGCAAACCGATAAAAGTGGTCGCAAACCTGCCCTACTACATCACCACGCCCATAATAATGAATATCCTTGAAAAGCGACTGCCCGTGGAAAGCATAACCGTTATGATACAAAAGGAAGTGGCATACCGTATGCAGGCACAGCCCAAAAGCAAGGAATATGGCGCGCTTTCGCTTATAGTGCAGTATTACTGCACACCCTACCTTGTGGCAAATGTACCGCAAAACTGCTTTATGCCGCGCCCTAATGTGGATTCGGCGGTAATAAGGCTGACTACACTTGAAAAACCCGCTGTTGATGCAGAAAACACGGAGCTTCTGTTCCATATAATAAAGACCGCATTCGCACAGCGCAGAAAGACTTTGCTTAACTGCTTTTTCAACTGCGGCGGCTGGGATATGAGCAAGGAAGAGCTGACAGAGCTTATAAATGCCGCAGGCTATGACGAAAAGGTGCGCGGCGAGGCACTGACACTTGAAGATTACGCAAAAATAACGGAAGTGTTTGAAAATCGGCAAAAATGATATGCCTTAAACATAATTCATAAATCTCCGCTTAAAAGCATAAATTTTACTAATATTTTTATGTTTTGGAGTACGATATGAATTACAGACGTTTTCTTATACCGTTAAACACGGCAAACGGCACGGGCGGCAGATGCCTTGTGGAAAAAATGCAAAACATCGGCACGCGAATTACGCTTGCATTAAGAACAACGGTGCGCAAACCGCTTGATCTTTGGCTTTTTGACGAAGAAAAAGCCTATCGTTTTCCGAAAACGCTATACCCCGACAAAACGGGAAGTATTGTTTTAAGGCAGGATGTAAGGGATATGCCGCTTGATACGGTAACCTGTGCCTGCCTGCTTGACGAAAGCCTACAGCCCATATACGAAGGCGGCAAAAAGACCGATTGGCGCAGTATAATGCTGAATATCGGGAAAACGGCGGAGAATGTTTCGGATACGGCAAAAGACGGCGAAAACGGTATCCCCGAAGCCGAAAAGCCCGAAAACACGGTCACGGAAACGGCTGAAAACGCTTCACCCTCACAGAACGAAGATATTAAAGAAGATATAAAAGAAGAAGTCAAAGAAGAAGTCAAAAAGCTTGTTTCACAGCTTGACGAGCAGTTAAAGCCGCGGCAAAAAGCACCCCTGCCCAACGGGCTTGACTGGTGCGAAACAGACTTAAAGCAGCTTGCGGCGAACAAAAGGCTGTGGAAATACGCGCGAAACCCCTTTGTTATCTCACATTGCAGAGAAAAAGGGCTTTTGCTTGCCGAAAACGAAAAATTCTATTATCTCGGAGTACCGTGTGAATATTCCGACCGTCTGAACGGCTGTTCGCAGGGTTTCCGCATTTTCGGCGATAAAGACGGAAGAAGTTACTGCATTTTAAAATGCGAAAAATAACAGATACAACAGACAGTACAGAAAGGAAATACCATGCGTATAAGAAAAAAGAATTGGTTTGAAGCGGAGATGTCCTCAAACCAAGCAATAATTGACGACCCAAGCGTAAACAAGGGACATTGGAGCGAGTTTTTCGGCAACTCCAACCCCATACATATAGAGATAGGCTGCGGCAAAGGGCAGTTTCTTTCCGCAATGAGCAAGGCACACCCCGATGTGAACTATATCGGCATAGAGCGTGAGCCGCAGATAATAGTTACCGCACTGAAAAAGAGCCGACTTGCGGAAGTCGGCGGCAATATCGCATTTTTTATAGCGGATGTCGCAAACCTTGCCGAAATGTTTGAACCGGGCGAGATATCGCGCATATACACAAACTTTGCCGACCCCTGGCACAGAAGAAGAAAATGGGCAAAGCGCAGACTTACCCACAGGAATTTTCTTGATATTTACGAGGGACTTTTCGGCGAAAACGGCGGCGAGCTGTTTATGAAGACCGACAACACCGTGCTTTTTGAATTCAGCCTTAACGAGATAGCCGATAAGGGCTGGAGACTGCATAATATCAGCCTTGACCTGCATAACAGCGACTTTGAAGGCAATATAATGACAGAGTTTGAGGAAAAATTCAGCAGTATGGGTATGCCAATATACAGGCTGGAGGGCTATTACAAAAAACTGCCCGAAGAAAAGGAAAAGAAAAAAACGGAAGAATAAAAACGGCGGCTGCTGCGCCCGAATACGGAAGTATCAGGCGCAGCAGTCACTTTTTGTATCAAAAAAAAACGCTATAGTGAATATCAAAAACAGGAGAGGTGTCTGACCCCTGTCTCCCATATATAAATAAAAAAAGGGGCTGTCGCATTAAGACATTCCCATAAGCAAGAAAAGACTCATTCCAAAAAGGTTTGAGTCTTTTTTGCTTTCGTGGTATAATTAAGTTACGAAAAAAATCCAATACTCTTACAGGGGACAGGCACCTGTATGTTATTGAAGAATTGTATGCAGAATATGACTTGCCGCCGTTAAGCGGTATTAAAGTTATTTCTCCGACATCAGCACAGGGCAAAAAGGTATTTAAGGACGGTGCGGATGCAGTTGCGGCATATAACCCGACCGAAAAAGGTATTTTTATCAATAAGGATGTGCTGAAAAATGCAAAGACCCTTGAAGCGTACAACAAGAAGGCAAGGGAAGCATACGATTATGTTACAGAGAATATTGACAGCTTGAAAGGCAGTCAAAGAGAACTTGCCGAAACGTATAAAAAGGCAGGCAGGTCGCTTGTGGGTGACGGCAGTGTAAAGAGCCATATTACACATGA
>JAGAHK010000413.1 GCA_017627115.1 Bacillota bacterium
CACTTTGATTTGTTAAGGTAATTAGCGCCGCAGGCTCTTGGCTCCCCTTTAGCGCAGCGATCAGGGGAGCTGGCAGCCGCAGGCTGACTGAGGGGTTTACGGCAGAGATATACTAATATAAACAATAATTTCCCTTTTCCCCCGACATTTTTAATTATAACGCAAAAAAAAGACTGCCGAAAAAATCGACAGTCTTTTGAAATCGGGGCGACAAGATTTGAACTTGCGACCCCCTGAACCCCATTCAGGTGCGCTACCAAGCTACGCCACACCCCGATATTGAAGGTCGCACTGACCTTACAACAAATATATTATACTCTGTTTATTCCAAATAGTCAAGAAAAACTTTTTCGCAATTTCGCACCGCTGTTCAAGCCAGAAGTTCAAGCGGATTTCTCGGTCTGTTGTTCAGCCTTATCTCAAAATGCAGATGATTACCCGTCGAATCGCCCGTGCTGCCCACAAGCGAAACCACCTGACCCTGATGCACTCTTTCGCCCACATGCACAAGCACTGCGGAATTGTGACCGTAAACGGTTTTAAAGCCGTTGTTGTGGTCTATGACCACCCAATTCCCGTAGCCGCCGCTGTTCCAGCCTGCGTTGACTACCGTGCCGCCGTCGGAAGCGTGAACGGGAGTACCCGACGGGCAGGCAATATCAATGCCGAAATGCCTGCCGCTGCCGTAATCTCTGTTTCCGAAGCCCGATGAAAAATAAGCCGAATCATAAATGGGATATGCAAACTCCCCCACCGCGGCATTTACCTCGTCCGCATTTTCAAGCACGCCGACCTCGACTTTTTTGGGTTCGGGCGATGTGATGATAATATCGTGTGAAGGGTCGGGCTCACGTTTTATCTCGATGCCGTTTTCGTAATACACCTTGTAAGCCGCCATTTTTTCGCCCGCTTTACCCTCGGAGATAACACGGCGGTAACTCTTGTATTGACTTAAATTTTCTATTTCTTCCTCGGGTATCGGCACCGTTTCGCGCTCGGTCTCTATAAGCACGGTGCAAACGCCGTATACGGGCACCTGCGAGGTCACATTCAGCTTCTGCCCTATCTGAAGCATTGCTTTGTTGTTTTCGTTTATATCGGGGTTGAGCGCCATAAGCTCATCTTCCGTCAGCCCGAAGCGGCCTGCTATCGCATTGAAACTGTCACCGCCTTTGACTGTATAGACATAGCTTTTCTCCTCGGTCTGCGTAAGCCGGTCGTATGCCTGCACGGAGCTTAAAACTTCCTCATCATCGGCATAATAAGCCTCGACAACAACATCATCCACAAACTCAACACCGTCCACATTGCTCTCGCCGTCCTCATCGGGTTCGGGAGTGTACTTTGCAAGCACATCTTCAAGCACCTGTTCCCCCTCCGCAATGCTTTTGACAATGGCTATTATCTTGCCGTTGACCTTTATCGCGCCGCATTCGCCCTTAACACTCAGCACATCGCAAAGACTTGCGATCACAACATCCGTATTCAGGGAAATGTCCTTCTTTGCCGCGTGTGCGGGTTTAAGTTCAACATTTTCGTTTATCTCGACATTTTTGCCGTATCGCTCTTTGAGTTTCGCCTGCAAAAGCAGATTGAATTCCTCCGTGCTCATATTCTTTGCACGGATAAAAGCAAAGTTTTTGCCGTCAACAACAATTGCGCGCGTATCCGTATAAATAATAGGAAGCAAAAACGCAGCGCCTGCCGCCAAAAGCACAAGCACAAGCACAAAATTCATCAAACGGTGCTTTGCAGACCCCTGTTTTTTTGCGGTTTTGTTTTTTTCTTTCATTTTGCGGTCTCCATGAAAAAATAAGTCCCCAAAGGGATATATAACCTGTTGTAAATTTCAAGATATAAAGCTATTATAATCCAAAACGGGATTTATTTCAAGCCGTTTATTAATTTTTTGTATTTTTCTTGCGTTGTTTTTGATTTTCGTATATAATTAAGTAAACGCTGATTATAGTGAACGTCAAAAATATTTGGACGTTCACTATA
>JAGAHK010000414.1 GCA_017627115.1 Bacillota bacterium
AAGGTTAAGGATAACGGGCACATCGGCATTTGCGACCATATTGTAAAGATAGGGATAATTTTTGTTGTTTGCGCCTATTGTTGCGTTTACGGCAAGGTAGTCCACAACATCCGCACCCGCAAAGGCATAGTCATAGTCCGACATATTCACAGCCTGCACAAACTTCACATTTTTCGCCCTCAAGCGGAACATACCCACGCAATAGCGGTAGAAAACAAGGTCACCGCCGCTTATGCAAAGATACATCGGCATATTGAACTCCCCTGCCTTTTCGGCAAGCTCCGCCACCCTGCCCATATTGAACTTGTCGCTAAGAAGCAGCATGGGCATTTTGCCCTTTGCGTAGCAGGCAAGCACTTCATCATAGGGGTATTCGTCACGCACATTCACAAGATAAATATTGTTTTCCGCACCGCAGAGGTTTTCGTATTCCTCTATGGAATCGGCATAATCCTCGTTTTGCCCGATATATGCGCCGCAGACAAGGCTGCCCCTTGCGCCCGTATCGACAGTAAAGGCAAATATAAGAAAAAGTGTGAGTAAAGTTTTGTGCAAAAAGTTGTGTAAAGGTCTCAATCGCTGTTCTCCTTGTCGGCAAGATAAGTATTGATACCCTCAAGGTAGTTCAGCGGATAGCCGTCACTTGGATAAAGGCGGTATTTCTGCTCGAAAGCCGTGTACGGTACAGACTTTCTGCCGCCCCGCTGTGCCTCGTCCCAATACTTTTTAAGCACTGGAAACGGCAGGTAATAATACTCGTCCAAAACAGCAAAATGCACCAGCAAAAACGACACGCCGTCCTGCCGCTCGAAATGCTCCATAAAATCCATCTGATGTTCGTGGATATTCTGCATCGGCAGCCGTTTTTCGCGCGTTTCCTTTGCATCAAAGCACACGGCTATCCCCTGTACTGCGCCTATGTAATCGACCGTGGACTGCTTGTCGAAATATGCAAGCGTTATCTGTCCGTGCTCCTTATCGAGCTTTACGGGCGTGATAGGCGTGGGTATCTTCTGTATTATTGCCACATTACGCTGCTTATATACATCATTTGTCATATTTATCAGGTCTTCAAACGCACTGCCGCGCAGACCGCGTGTGTTCCAATATCCCATATTAGTCCTTTCCGTTTTTTAATAGGTTTTACAAAGCAGCATTTTTGCCGTATTTTTCAGCACTTCATTATCATCTGCAAGGAATTTTTCAATTTTGCTTTTATCGCCGCCCGTGTTTATAAACGCCGTCATAGCGTTGCGCACTATGGTCGCCCTGCCGCGCCATGCAATGCCCGTATTGCCGTATTTTTCCTTAAACTGCCTGTTATTCATATCAAAAAAATGCTCATAGCCCGTTTCTCTTGTGCTTATTTTTATTTTGCCGCTGTTTTTGGGGCAGGAAAGCTGGCAGGCATCGCAGCCGTAGACCCGACCGCGCAGACTTTTCATACGTTCTTTGCTCAAAACGCCCTTTATCTGCGTAATGCAGGAGATACAGCTTTCATATGCCATCTCGCCGCCGTTTATCGCACCTGTTGGGCAGGCATCGAGACAGCGGCGGCAGTCACCGCAGCTGCCTTTTACGGGCGTACTGTAATTATCCGCACCCTCGGCGGTTATGATATAGCCGATAAAAAAGAGGGTGCCGAATTTCTCGTTTATGATAAAGCCGTTTTTGCCGTAATAGCCAAGACCGCAGAGATAGGCAACATACCTGTCCACAAGCGGTCCCGTGTCTGAAAAAGCAAGCCCGTCTATGCCGAGAAAAGTTTTCAGCTTTTCAAGCGCGGACTTTACAAGCGTGTGATAGTCCTCGCCCGAAGCGGCTATGGAAATGCCCCTGTCCGCACTTATCTCCTGCGGATAGGGATAGCCTATGCAAATGACCGTTTTTGCGTTTTCAAGCGTTCTGGCAGGGTCTATACGTTCTTCAAGGCTGTAGCCCACAAAAGGCACCTTGCGTTCAAGCGGTTTTTTAAGCTCGTCAAAGACCCTTGCCGCCGTCATGCCGACTATTATATCATTCTGCTGTGCATATTCTTCAAGCTGTTTTAAAGTTATCATATACTATTTATTTTCCCGTTCGGCATTGAATTTAAAAGCGCCGTTAAGCACCTTTTGCAGCACCATTGCCGCATCGGCGGCATCTACACTGCCGTTTCTGTCAACATCGAGGTAATATACATAATTATCGGTATAGTTTTCAAGCTTTGTCTTAAAGCTTCTGTTGAGAGCCTTTTGCAGTATCATTGCCGCATCCTCGGCGGAAAGCGTTTTGTTTGCGGCAGCACCGCCGAAGATAAAGCCGCCGTTTTCTGTCACGGCAGTTTCCGAAGCGGTCTGCGCGGCAGTCTCGGTTGCGGTTTCCGTAGTTGTTTCCGTAGTTGTTTCTGTTGTTATTTTTGTAGTGGTTTCCGTAGTGGTTTCGGTTGTGGTTTCGGTTGTAGTTTGTGTTGTGGTTTCGGTC
>JAGAHK010000415.1 GCA_017627115.1 Bacillota bacterium
ACCAAAAATAATTTTGCGCATTTGCTTAACGGCTCTGTTTGCTATGTTCAGCCTGTTAGGCTTCACATTAGCATGGTCGCCTACAAATGCGCCGCCATCGGCTAAAATTATTTTTGTTTTTTGAATTTAATCAGCGTTTCCTTAGTATAACATTTCCCTAAAGGGTCATTTTTATTCCCAATTATCCAAAATATTCTTTATTCCGTCCTCAAACTCGGTTTTGGGTGTCCAGCCGCAGTCTTTTTGCAGCTCGGTTATATCGGCACAGAGGTACATGACTTGTTTATCCGCATAGGGCACGGCACCCACATTTATTTTGCCGTCGGGTGCGGTCTGATTTTTTATTTCATATATATATTCTTTCAGCGGTCTTGCATTTCCGCTGCCTATAACATAGGTCTTGCCGTCAATGCCCTTATCGCCGAGAAGTGCGAAAGCCCTGCCCGCATCGCCGCCGTAGAGATAGTCCCACATCTGTTCGCCTGCGGTGGTCTGCGGCGTTTCGCCGTTTTTAAGCTTTGCGATAAGTGACATGACCATACTGTTTTTGCCGTCATTTTCGCCGTAGATACTCAATATCCTTGTCCAGATATGTTTTAAACCGTATTTATGTGCTTCGACCCTTGTCATCTGACCTGCACAGAGTTTCGCCATGCCGTAGCCGTTTTCGGGGAACGCGGGCGTATCGGGGCGCAGTTTGCCCTCTGCCCTGCCGTATTCCGCCTGCGAGCCTGCGCCTATAAAGGTATGGCAGCCGAAGCGTTTTGCCGCGCCGACCGCATCGAGAGCATATCTCACATTCAAATTCTGAAGCTGCATATCGTTTCTTGCGGTGCCCGTTGTGCCTGCCCATGCAAAATGATAGAACACGTCCCAATTTTTACCCGTGTCGTTTTGAACGGCATCAAGCCCGTCAAGCGATGTATACTTTACCGCGACAAGCGGCGAAACGGGAATATTGCCCGTTCTTTGGGAACCCTGTCGGCAAAAGACGAGCACCTCGGTATTGTTTTTTATAAGTTCTTTTATAAGCGCAGTGCCGATAGCACCCGTTGCGCCCGTTATAACGGCACGTTCCATTGTTTTCTCCTTATATTATATCATTCCGACAGAAAAGCCGCTTCATCGGGTGTTTTGATGATATAGTCGGCATTTTCGGCGGAGAGTTCCTCAAAACTGCCGTAGCCGAAAAGCACGCCGACCGACTTCACGCCGCATTGTTTTGCGCCGATGATGTCCTGCGCCTTATCGCCGACCATAACAACGGTGTTTCTGTCTTTTATGCAAAACTTTTCTATTATATACTCTATGACCTCGCACTTTTTGGTACGTGAATTGTCAAGCTCGCTGCCGACTATGTCCGCAAAATACTTATCAATACCGAGGTTTTCAAGCACTCTTTTTGCAAACGGTGTCGGTTTGGAGGTGGCAACAATAAGCGTTTTGCCGCTTTTTATCAGCTTTTCGCAGAGTTCGGGTATACCCTTGTACAAGCTGCACAAAAGTATATTTTCGCGGCTGTAATGCGCGCGGAATATTTTTACGGCTTCGCCTGCTTTTTCATCGTCAAGACCGCATTTTTCCATAAAAGCGGCTTTAAGCGGCGGACCGATAAAGCTGCGCACGGTCTCTTCGGACAGTTTTTCAAGCCCCATATCCTCAACGGTCTGTCTGACGGAGAGCATAATGCCCTCGCCCGTATCGACAAGGGTGCCGTCAAGGTCGAACAAAATATATTTGTACATTTTAACTCTTAACTCCTCACAAACATAGGTATGAGCATATTTTCTTCCATTTCGGCATCATCGAGCGGCGGATTCATAAATTCAAGCGGCAGAGACTCCATCTGACCGTCTTTTCGCTTATACGAAACCTGTTTGGGGAACGCCGTAAGCCCGATAGGTGTCATTACCTCAACTATAACGGGACCGTCATAGGCAAAAGCCTCCCTGACCTTTTCGTCAAGCTCGGCATTGCTGTTTATGGTAAGGCTGTGAACGCCGAATGCCTCGGCAACGCGCGCAAAATGCGGCAGGGAAAGGTCGGAGTCCTCATTGCAGGCAACAAGATGCCCCGAAAAAATATTGGTCTGCGTAGCCTTGATAGCACCGTAGCCGCGGTTGCTCAGAACAAAGAGCTTTATAGGCAGACCAAGCCTGCGTATGGTCTCCAGCTCCTGTATATTCATAACAAAGCCGCCGTCACCGTTCACGCCGACAGTCATTTTGCCGCCGCTTGCAAGGCAGGCGCCTATTGACGAGGGCAGGCCGTAGCCCATTGAGGCAAGACCCTTTGTGCAGAAAGCACGCTGACCCTTTTTCACGCGGAAAGTCTGCATGGATATGTCTATGCAGCTGCCCGAACTGCCCGAAACATAGACCGTATCGGGACCCATATGTTTTGATATGGTCTCAAGCAGGCAGTAAGTGTTGACAAGCTCGGACTGTTCCCAATATTCGGGCTTGACGATAGGATATTTTTCTCTCATCTTCCTGCCGTAGTCAAACCATGCCGTGCGGTCTTTTTTCTCAATAAGGTGTTTGTTTTTGAGGATGCAGCGTATAAACTCTTTTGCATCCGCACAAATGGGCAGATCGGGGCGCACATTGGTCTTGAAAAGTTCCTTGTTGTCTATATCGACCATTATTTTATAAGCCGCCCTTGCAAAACCGTCAAAGTTGTAGCCCGTCTGCAAAAGGTTGAGCCTTGCGCCGATACTCAAAAACAGGTCGGAGTTCTGCTGCATAAAGTTTGCGTACCTGTGGCCGAGACCCCCCGGTCTGCCGAAGTAGAGAGGATCGTCCTCTGCAACAAGGTCTATGCCGTTCCACGTTGTCAGCACGGGTATATCAAGCTCTTTTATAAGCTCCTCAAACTCGGGTATGGCATCGGCAAGTCTGATGCCGTTGCCTGCAAGAATAACGGGTCTTTCGGCACGGTTGAGCATTTCGATGGTATGCAGCGCCTGTTTTTCAAGCCCCGTGTTTTTTATCTCAAAAGACGGTGTGAAACCGATAAGTTTGTCCTCGTCTATCATAGTCGCCTGCACATCAAGCGGTATATCGAGCCAAACGGGACCCTTTCTGCCGTGTACAGCCTCATAGAGAGCCTTTTCCATATGATAGCGTATCATCTGCGGGTCGTCCACGAGGGCGGCATACTTTGTTATGGGCTTTACAACGGAGATTATATCAAGCTCCTGCATACCCTGCTGGCGTATGCCCTGACCGTTTATCATATCAAGGCGCTTCACCTGTCCCGATACCACGAACACGGGCGTGCTTTCAAGATAGGCGCCCGCAATGCCCGTAAGCGCATTTGTACCGCCCGGACCCGTTGTAACCATAAGCAGACCAATGCCGTTATTCACACGCGCATATGCCTCGGCAGCTATGGAACACGCCTGTTCGTGCAGGCAGGTGACAAACTTTATCTTTTTGCTGCTGCCCAGAGAATCGTTAAGGTGCATAGCGCCGCCGCCCGGCAGCATAAACATATGCTTTGAGCCCGTTTCTTCAAGTTTTTTTATGACATAATCGGATAATTTTATCATTTTCGTTCTCCCCGTTATTTTTGATCGTCAAAATAGCTTTCCGTCACAAATTCAACGCTGCGGCAGTGCTTTGCGCCACGCCTGAACTCGGTGAACATTGAAAGTATCTCGTTGTTAAGCTCCTCCCACTTTTTGCCGGGGTTGAGCGTAGGCAGGAAGGGGTCGGCATAGCTTTCGTTATAGCCCGTTTTAAAGCCGTCAAAGCCTGCTATAGCCACCTTTTCCATACCGAGATAGTCCATAAGGCGCAGGCAGCATATAGCGGCATTGTCAAAATGCTCCCAGCCGCGCTTTATGGCATGGTCGAAGCCGATAATAAACTCGTTTTCGGACGGTTTTGTCTTTATGTTTGAAAGAAGTATCTTCTTAAAGCCCGAAAAATCCCTGCCCGTTGCTTTTTGTGCGTATTCGTAGCGCGCAGGGTTGACAAAGAACACATAATCGTAGTCATAGCCCTGCAAAACGGCATTTACGCCTATAACAAGGCAGTTTTTCTCTTTTATATATGCCTGTATCTTCTCAAACTGCGCAACTGCGCTTTTACCGGGTGCAACAAGCAGGATATTTCTGTCCCGAAGTGCCTTTTTAAGCGCTTCTGCCGCTGCGGTATCGTCGATATACCTGTTCTGATTTTGCAGATATTTTTCTTCAAGCAGGTCGTAATCGTATTTCTGCCTGTCCTCAAAGGGCAGGGAGTCTATGATATTTCGCATATCTTTTGCGCCCGTGCGGTGATTTTTGAGCAGATAAGCTATATTATTGACATGGCAGCAGTACATACCCGCGATAAAATACGGAGTGGAATAGCCCCAGCTGTATTTTTCCTTGAAATAGCCCATATAAATATCTATCGCATCCATTACCGCATCAAGGTCGTAATGTGCGCCGCATTTACGGTTAAGGTAGCTGACCACAAGCTCCGTTGTTGCGTTGCCTGCACCCCTGCCCATACCGCAAAGGCTTGAATCCACGATAATGCCGCGTTTTCCGTTTTTGAGAGCATTTATAAAATGTATGCTCAGCGCAAAAGAAAGCTGCTGATTGTTGTGCGAATGGAAACCGAGCTGTATTTCGGGGTCAAGCTTTTCGTCAAGGATCTTTATGATGCGGTCAAGGTCCTCCTCGTACATTGCGCCGAAAGTATCAACGACCGATACCGAAACGGGCATTGCCCTGTTCATATCCTCCGCAAGTTCGCAAAGCTCCTCATCCGAATAGGCAAGCGTGTTTGCCGCCTGAAAAAAGACCTTGTAGCCTTTTTCGGCTATCTTCCTGCCGACCTCTATACCCTCGCGGTGCCTGCCGTGCGGAAAAACAACACGTATCGCATCTATCGTCCTGCCGTCACACTCGGGCAGATAGGAAAGGTCGTATCTGTCCCAGTCTATCATCACGGTATACGTGGTATGGCTGCTTTTTTTGCCCATATAAAAATCAAGATCGTCGGGTACGTGATAGAAACAGGTGCCCTCCTCATGCGGTGCGTTTTTAAGCCAGCCGCATTCAATTATATCCGCGCCCGTATCACGCAGTTTGTCTATAATGCCCCTTATCGCAGGGGTGCCGAAGCGTGCCTCCACTATATACGCGCCGTCGCGCAGCGTGCAGTCGAGCAGACTTATCTTTGCCATAATGTCACCTTCTTTTTTTATTGTGAAACTGCCTCGATAATTATTTTTGCCATATAGTCCGTCATTTCGTCCGTCATACCCGGGTAAACACCCACCCAGAACGTATTGTTCATAATAAACTCGGTGTTTTCAAGGCTGCCCGACACCCTGTAGGCGGAAGTGCCGCGTATCTCGTCAAAGCAGGGGTGTTTTATGATATTGCCGCTGAAAAGCAGTCTTGTCTGGATATTGTGATCCTCTATGTACTTTGTTATTCGGTTGCGGTCAAGCCCCGTTTCGGGTCTTACCGAGATAAGGAAACCAAACCACGAAGGCTCGCTGTTTTCGGCGGGTTCGGGCAGGATAAGCTTGTCCTTCACACACTCCAGCGCCTTGTAAAGCCTTGCATGGTTGTAACGTCTTCTCTCTATAAACGAGGGGAACTTTTTCAGCTGCTCCACACCGACAGCCGCCTGCATATCGGTAACTTTGAGATTGTAGCCGAAATGGCTGTATACGTATTTATGGTCGTAGCCCTGCGGAAGCTCGCCGAACTTACCGTCAAAGCGGTGACCGCAGAGGTTGTCTCTGCCCGAGGGGCAAATGCAGTCCCTGCCCCAGTCACGGTAGGAAAGAATGAGCCTGTGCAGCAGAGGGTCGTTGGTGTAAACACAGCCGCCCTCGCCCATCGTCATATGATGCGGCGGATAAAAACTGCTTGCCGCAATATCGCCCCAAGCACCCGTATAGCGTGTTTCGCCGTCTATGGTGTACTTTGTGCCGAGGGCATCGCAGTTATCCTCGATAAGCCATAAGCCGTGCCTGTCGCAAAAAGCCTTTACCGCTTTAAGATCAAAGGGATTGCCCAAAGTGTGGGCTATCATTACCGCCTTTGTTTTTTCGCTTACCGCGCCCTCAAGCGCATTTACATCAATATTGTACTGCGGCACCGTAACATCGACAAAAACGGGCACCGCACCGTATTGCAGTATGGGATTTATAGTTGTGGGAAAACCGCAGGCTACCGTAATGACCTCGTCACCCTTTTTTATCTGCCTTTCGCCCAGCTCGGGCGCAGTGAGCGCCATAAAAGCAATAAGGTTGGCGGAAGAACCGCTGTTTACAAGATGTGCGTATTTCACGCCTATCCACTGTGCAAAGTTCTTCTCGAACTCGTCCGCAAACCTGCCCGTAGTGAGCCAGAAATCAAGCATCGCATCTGTCAGGCTCTGCATCTCCTTTTCGTCAAACACACGCGAAGCATAGCTTATGCGATCGCCCGCCTCAAAGGGCTTTCTGTTCTCCTTGAATTTATGATAATACTCGGCAACAAGGGCTTTTATGCACTCCCTCGCCTCCGACTCGTTTTTCCAATCAGCCATTTTCTCTTCCTCCCGTAAACTCCCGTATCTGCCTGTCCGTGCAGGCAAGTATGTCTTCGCCGTTTATAAAGCATTTTGTCCACTCCACCGTTTTTTCTATCGCCGTATCGAGTGTCCATGTCGGTCTCCAACCGAAAGTATTTTTTATTTTTGAGCAGTCCAGCTTCAAAAAATTCGCCTCGTGAGGTCCGCCGTCATACTTGTTCACCCATTTCAGACCGCCGCCCCAATGCTTTACAAAAAGCCCTGCAAGTTCGCCCGTTTGGAAACAGTCGCAGTCATCGGGGCCGACATTGTACCAACCCGAATACGTCCTGTCCTCATACTGTTTCGCCGCTATCATAAGATAGGCGAAAAGCGGCTCCAGAACGTGCTGATACGGTCTTGTGGAATAGGGATTGCGCACCGTGATGTCCTCGTTTTTCATAGCCGCGCGCACACAGTCGGGCACTATCCTGTCATTTGCAAAATCACCGCCGCCTATGACATTGCCTGCCCTTGCGGTGGATATTGCGGTATCGGTGCCTGCAAAAAAGCTGTTTTTGTAGCTGTGTGTCACAAGCTCGGAGCAGGATTTTGAGTTAGAGTACGGGTCATAGCCGTCAAGCTCGTCATTTTCACGGTAGCCCCACTCCCATTCACGGTTGAGATACACCTTGTCGGTGGTGACATTCAGAAAAGAGCGCACACAGTCACTGTTTCTGACACATTCAAGTATATTCACCGTGCCCATTACATTCGTTTCGTAGGTATAGGCAGGGTTTTTGTAGCTGTCGCGCACAATGGGCTGCGCCGCAAGATGCAGCACTATCTCGGGTCCCGCCGTATCAAACGCCTTTTTAAGCCCGATGTAGTCGCGTATATCGCCTATAACGCTGTTTACATAAGTTTCCGTTTGCATTATCTCAAAAGCGGAGGGCTTTGTCGGCGGTTCGAGCGAATAACCCGTTACCTCCGCACCCGCAAGCGCAAGTATGCGGCAGAGCCACGCACCCTTGAAGCCCGTGTGTCCCGTTACAAAGACCCTTTTGCCCCTGTAAAAATCAATATCAAAATTTATCATTTGTCCCACACCTTCCATGGTGCCTCGCCCGACTCCCAAAGACGTTCAAGCAAGGCTTTTTCTCTCTGTGTGTCCATACACTGCCAGAAACCGTCATGCACATAGCCTTTCAGCTCGCCCTCCGCGGCAAGCCTGCGCATCGGTTCCTGCTCGAATATAGTGCCGTCATTCTCAAGATAATCGAATATCCTTTTGTTGCATATCATATATCCGCCGTTTATTATAGCGCCGTCATCATCGGACTTCTCACGGAAAGAAGTCACCGTGTTGCCGCCGTCTATGTCGAGGATGCCCTTTTGCTGCGCAAGACTGACCGCCGTAAGCGTAACGCATTTGCCATGCGCACGGTGGAAATCCGTAAGCTTTGCAATATCCACATTCGATACCGCATCACCGTATGTAAGATAAAAATCGTCCGTGTCGATATAGCGCTCTATGCGCTTTATTCTGCCGCCCGTCATAGTGCGCAGCCCCGTATCCACAACGGTAACACGCCATTTCTCGGAATGTTTATCGTTTACGATTATCTTGTTGTCCTGCGTAAAATCAAAAGTTATGTCGGAGGTATGCAGAAAATAATTCGCAAACCACTCCTTTATAACATGCTGCTTGTAGCCTGCACAGATAACAAAATCGTTCACGCCGTAATGCGAATATAATTTCATTATGTGCCATAAAATAGGCTGTTCCCCTATCTCCACCATAGGCTTGGGCTTGTACTGCGACTCCTCCGAAATGCGCGTACCGTAACCGCCCGCCAGAATAACTGCCTTCATCTTTTGACCCCCTTTTTGATACGTTTCAATCCGTTTCAAATGAATATAATTTACGTTTTTTATTGTCGCTGTCTATCGAGTAGATATTCAGCCATGTAAAAGCGTCCTCATAATCTTCGTATGCACACGAAATGCCCGATGCTTCCTTAAATTCTTCAAAAGAGCCGTCATGCTCAACGCTTAAACCAATCTCGACAGGCTGACCGTCACGGCGTTTTTTCATGCAAAAATGCGGGATATACTCCCTTTCCGCCGAATAATCGTAAAATTTGCCGCCGTAGCCGTGGTATCTGTTGTCATAAATAACATATTCCGCCCCGCACTCAAAACATTTTGCTTTGATAACATTCACGCCCGCGCAAACAGGCTTGGGCGGCACAATAACTTCTTCCCGCGGACCGTCATAACTGTCGGTAAAGTATACATATTGATGTAAAACGCCGTTTTCGTCTCTGTCCGTACCCGAAAACTTCCCGCCCGTCAGCAAATATTCCAAAGCGTCATACCGCGGCTTGCATAAAGCCCGTTCCTCTTTGTTCAGATAGTTTTCGTAAATATGGAATTTTTCGCACCCGCAGCTGCATTTCAAGTCAAACGACGTAAAATTCCCACTGCGGCTTTCGTTTTTGACTATTTCTTTCAAATAATTCGGTATGGGCATGGTGAGTTCCTTTCATGTATGCGGTTTTTTGTATATATACCGCTTGATTGTCGTTACATTTTAAACCTCTCAGTCGCGGCAAGCCGCGCCAGCTCTCCTTTCAGGCGAGCCTTTAATTACTGCATTGCAATTAACACTCTAAAGCCTCTCCTGAAAGGAGAGGTGGCAGCCGAAGGCTGACTGAGAGGTTCTGAACGCAACGTATTTAGTAAGCCAAACAATAATCCACCTGCCACAACCCCGCTCGCCAAATCAAAACTTACCAATAAAATTCCTATAAAACTCCCATTCTTCTTCGGCTGTAGTTTCTCTGTCTATAAATTCCCGAAGTTCTTTTTTCATTTCATCATACATAGCTTGATAATGTTCATCATCCGAAAACGCAGTATGCACCATCGCACCGTAAACCCCACAGGTCACAGCATAATACCGTTCGCATTTTTCCAATGTAATTCTGCATGAATTTTTATATTCCTCATCGGCTAATACAATACCGCCCTCACTGCCCTTTTGGTTAGGTTCGTATAAAGATTCCCACATTGTCCTTACTCCTCATCCAATTTCAGCACGCTCATAAACGCTGCCTGCGGCACTTCTATATTGCCTATCTGTCTCATGCGCTTTTTGCCCTCTTTTTGTTTTTCGAGAAGCTTTTTCTTACGTGTTATATCGCCGCCGTAGCATTTCGCAAGCACATCTTTGCGCACTGCGGAGATCGTCTCTCTTGCGATGATCTTATTGCCGATAGCCGCCTGAATGGGTATCTCGAACTGATGTCTCGGAATTTCTTTTTTAAGCTTTTCAGCCATTTTTCTGCCCTTGTCCGCCGCCGAATCCTCATGCACGATAAACGAAAGCGCATCCACGACCTCGCGGTTGACAAGCATATCAAGCTTGACAAGCCTTGACTGCTGATAACCTTTCAGCTCGTAGTCAAAAGACGCATAGCCCCTTGTGCGTGATTTCAGCACATCGAAAAAGTCGTATATTATCTCATTGAGCGGCAGATCATATGTGATCACCGCCCTTGTTTCTTCAAGGTATTCCATACCGACATACTCGCCCCTGCGCTGCTGGCAAAGCTCCATTACCGTGCCGATATACTCGCTTGGCAGGATTATCTCCGCCTTTACGATAGGCTCTTCCATTTTGACTATGGTCGTCACATCGGGCAGGTCGGACGGGTTGGAAAGGTCGATAACATCGCCGTTTGTAAGATATACCTTGTAGATAACGCTCGGTGCGGTCGTCACAAGGTCAAGATTATATTCTCTTTCCAATCTCTCCTGTACTATTTCCAGGTGCAAAAGTCCCAAAAAGCCGCAGCGGAAGCCGAAGCCCAAAGCAACGGATGTCTCCGCCTCAAAGTTGAGCGCCGCATCGTTGAGCTGCAATTTTTCAAGCGCATCGCGCAGATCCTGATATTTTGAGCCGTCGGCGGGGAAAATACCGCAGTATACCATACTGTTGACCTTTTTGTAACCGGGCAGCGCTTCCGCAACGGGGTTTGCGCAGTCGGTCACGGTATCGCCTATCTGCGTATCGCGCACGTTTTTTATGCTTGCGGTGATATAGCCTACATCACCTGCGCGCAGGTCGTCCGTGGGGATGTATCTGCCCGGGCCGAAAACACCTACCTCAACGGTCTCAAACTCCTTGCCCGTTGCCATAAAGCGAATTTTTGTACCTTTCTTCACAACACCGTCAAAAATGCGCACAAATACGATAACACCCTTGTAACTGTCATAAAAACTGTCGAAAATAAGCGCTTTTAGCGGTGCATCCTCGTCACCCTCGGGTGCGGGGATATTCTCGATTATGCCTTTGAATACATCGTCTATGTTCATGTCTGCCTTGGCGGAAATAAGCGGTGCATTTTCGCAGTCAAGACCGATAATGTCCTCAATCTCCTTTTTCACGCGCTCGGGCTCGGCGCTCGGCAGGTCTATCTTGTTGATAACGGGCATAACTTCAAGGTCGTTGTCAAGCGCAAGATACACGTTGGCAAGCGTCTGCGCCTCAACACCCTGCGCCGCATCGACAACCAGCACGGCACCGTCACAGGCAGCCAAAGAACGCGATACCTCGTAGTTGAAATCGACATGACCGGGGGTGTCGATAAGGTTGAGTATGTATTCCTCCCCGTCCTCCGCCTTGTGGATAAGGCGCACGGCCTGCGATTTAATGGTTATACCCCTCTCTCGCTCCAGATCCA
>JAGAHK010000416.1 GCA_017627115.1 Bacillota bacterium
ATCATGCCAAAAACAAGAGAAACACAGGCGGAAAAGCCTGCGGCACAGCCAAAAAAGACAGAGGATATGCCTGCTGTATTTACGCTTGAAAAGAAGCCGTCCTATACACCGGAAGATATAAAAAAACTATCGGAAAAAGACGAGCAGATACCGATGCTTTTGGGTGCTGCGGAGAAGCTTTTGAACAAGCCTTTGAGCGCAAACGGTGCAAATACGATAGTCGGGTTTTATGATTGGCTCGGCCTGCCCGTGGAGGTCATTTATGTGCTTTTAAGCTACTGCGGCAAGCACCGCAAGAGTATGCGTTATATGGAAACAACGGCTATGGATTGGTCTAAAAAAAGCATAAATACCGTTGATGCGGCGGAAGATTATCTCAATATCTTCCTTAATGAGTACAAAAAGATAATGCGCGCATACGGCGTTAACGACCGCGCACCGAGCGAGGAAGAACAGGAATATATGTCAAGCTGGGTAAAAAGGCTGAAAATGCCTATGGCGCTGATAAAAGAAGCCTGCGTGCGCACAGTGAACAATACGGGCAAGGTGAGTTTTGCATATACCAATTCGATATTGATAAATTGGCACGATATGAATGTGACCACTCTCGATGGGGTCAGAGAACTTGACGAGGAGCATAAAAAGAATACTGCACCGAAGCCGAAAAGTAAGCCGCAAAAACAAAAAACAGGCGATTATGAGCAGCGCAGCTATGACGAGAACACGCTGGAGGATATTTTTGACAGAAAGGCGGGTGAGTAAGCTATGAACGCTATTGATAAAATGTATAATGATGTTTCGCTGATGTATGAGCGCGACAGAGACAAAAACGCAAGAACGGAAGAACGGCGCCGTGCGGAAATATTCCGCAAAATACCGCGCATAGAGGAGATCGAGAACTTTTTTGTAAACAGCGGAGTCGAGCTTGCAAGAATAGCCCTTAAAGCAAAAGACCCCGAAACGCGCAGAACGATGACTCTTGAATATAAGGCAAAGACGGATGACCTTATACTTGAAAAAAAGCAGCTGCTGCGCATAAACGGCTATCCCGAGGATTATCTTGACCCTATATATACCTGCCCGATATGCAGGGATACGGGCAATGACGGCATTAAAAAATGCTCCTGTTTCAATAAAAGGCTGATAGAGAGCAATTATGCGGCATCGGGTGTGTCGGGTTTGCTTGAAAATGAAAACTTTGATTCCTTTGACCTTAAAGTGTTTTCGGACAAGGCAGAAGGGGACAGACCTTCACCGCGCGAAAATGCGGCAAATATTCTTGCCTGTGTTAAAGACATTGTTTCAAAGACGGACAGGGAACACCCGTGCAGCCTTATCTTTTCGGGCAGAACAGGCGTGGGGAAAACCTTTTTCTGCAATTGTGCGGCAAAGGCACTTCTCGATAAAGGCCTTTCACTTTATTACGTAAGTGCTTTCAGACTTTTTAATGACATAAGCAACAGCCATTTTGACCATAATAAAGAAAACGATGGCTACAGCGATACTCTGCCCGTGCTTACGTGTGATGTCCTTGTTATAGACGATCTCGGTGCGGAGATAATCACAAGCGTTACGATCGCCTATTTTACGGATATAATAAATCAGCGTATAAGAAACGGGCTTTCAACTATCATATC
>JAGAHK010000417.1 GCA_017627115.1 Bacillota bacterium
ATAAATAAAATTTTTGGGGGTAAATATTTTTGAAAAGAGACAAAAATGTCAAAAACAACTCATTTACTGCGGTTTTATGGGGTATTTTTACGGCAATGGTCATCAGTATCACAGTTTTTGTGATAACTGCGGGGATAATGACATTTGCAGGCGGTTTTGAGGAAAAGACGGTTTTTATCACTGTTTATATTACCTGTCTTGCGGCGGTGCTTGCGGGGAGTTTTGAAACGGCGGTGAAAACAGGTGAAAGAGGCTTGATAAACGGGATAATGGTAGCTTTTTGTTATGTTATTTTTATGGTGATGATAGGATATATTATTCTGCCCGATCATACGCTTGGGCTGAAAACTTTGATAACGCTTGCAATGTCTGTCGCAGGCGGTGCGGCAGGCGGAATATTGGGTGTGAATATGAAAAAGTGATTGACTTGCGGTCTTAAATCAAATATAATTGTAGATGCGGAAAATTTTACAAAAGATGATAAAAAGAGGATAAAGATATGAAATCACTTGATATTTACACGGACGGTGCGTGTTCGGGCAATCCCGGACCCGGCGGTTACGGTGTTGTAATGTTATATAAAAGTATGCGCAAGGAGCTTTCTCAGGGCTACAAAAAGACCACGAACAACCGTATGGAGGCGCTTGCGGTGATAAAGGGGCTTGAAGCCTTGAAAGAGCCGTGTCAGGTAACGCTTTACAGTGACAGCAAATATGTTGTGGATGCCGTAACAAAGGGCTGGGTGCGCAAGTGGAAAGCAAACAATTGGATAAAGGCGGACAAGAAAAAAGCGCTTAATATTGACCTTTGGGAGCGTATGCTTGAATTGCTTGAAAAGCACAAGGTCATCTTTGTGTGGGTAAAAGGTCATGCGGACAATGTCGAAAACGAAAGATGCGATTTTCTTGCACGTCAGGCAATAGCAGGCGGAGATCTGATAGATGACGAGGGTTTTGAGTAAAGATATTGGGAAATTCTGATAGAAAGGGAAAAATTAAGGCGGCTGTCGTATTGTTATTATGCGGCAGCTTCTTTTTGTATTGCTCATTGTATAAAATCAATAGAAAGTATGGTATTTTCAAAAAATTTCTTGTCTAATAATCAGTATTTTTTTATTTTTTGTTACAGTTTTCTATTGACTTTTTTGCTATTTTGTTAGTATAATAAAATAGACTATAAATGGGAAAGTCTTTGTATCAGCGTGCGGTATGGCATGGCTGTCAAAGGTTATGTCAGCCGGCCGTTAATGCAGCCCGACCGACCCGAATTTGTAGATTAGGAGGTCCCGTTTTTACGGGATAAACTCCGCAGGTTTTAAACCTTTGAAAGCACTGATAAAATCAAAAAATATTAAAAAAGTTTTTGGTTTTCTTAAATCAGCGTTTTCCAAAAAATTACAAAAAGGAGGAAAATTATGAAAAGACGTAGAATTATGGCTATGGCTTTGGCTGTAGCTATGCTTTCGTCATCTGTTTCTTTCAACGTGTATGCTGAAGATAACGCATCAGAAGTTAAAATTGATGCTTCCGATGTTGTTGTATCCAGCACGGCTGTTTCCGACAGTTCATCTTCGACTGATTTTTCGGACACAGTTGTTTATGCCGAAGCCGATGAAGTTGATTTCAGCGAATATCTTGCTGACGGCTATGTTGGCGGTATAAAGACCAATATGGACAACACGGGCGAATGGAAATACAATGTTTCGGGTAGTGTTTCTACTTTGGACAAGGTTTCCGGTTTCTCCACAAGAACAGATGCGAACGGCAACAGAATACCTTTTTACACCGTTGAAGAAAACAACGGCAAAGTAAATATAGGTATGGGTACGTTTGAAAGCAACGGTGTTTATACCGAGGGCGGATCGACAAGTGAAGCTGTTGGTAAGATCGCTGCTTCAAATGATGGTTTTACCTACTATTATCAGGAACTTGACCCGAGCGAAAACTTTATCTTAAAGGGTACTGTTAAGGTAAACAAGCTCTGGAACAAGAACAATCAGGTTTCTTTCGGTGCTATGGTGCGTGATATGCTTATCCCCACTGTTGATGCCGAGTCTTATGCAAAGTATTGTGCTTACAAGAAGGTTGCAGGTCAGTATGCAGATCAGGCAGCCGAGCTCATGGAGATCATCCGTGACAACACAGGCAAGTACACAGCAGAAGAAAAAGCAGATGCAAGATCGAAAAGATCGGGTATACAGGCTAAAGCAGCCGAGTATACAAAACTTGCAGACGATATAGGCCTTGAATATATGGATGACCTTTCTTCACCTTATGTGGCAGCAGGTCCTCTTTATATGAACAACTTTGGCAACTCCAACAATGCTACGGTAAAAGCTTTCTACCGTAACAGCGATAAGGTGCTTGCAAGCCTTGACACGGCAGGCGCAGCTTACGAGCCGCTTTTTGCTTATGACATGGCAGATGTTCCCAAGGCAGGCGATGTTTACAAGGTAGTTGTTAAAAAGCAGGGCGATCTTTACAGCCTCCAGTTTGGCGACAACACACCTGTAACAGTTGATAAGATACAGCTTACGGGCGATAAGATCTATGCAGGTTTCTTCGCAGCGAGAGCAGCAGACATCACTGTTTCAAATGTATCTCTTGAGAAAATAAAGGAAGTTTCAAGCATTGAGATCGCTTCTCTTCCCACAAAGACAGAGTACATCGTTTCAAAGACTCCCGCTAATGTTGATACGGAAGGTCTTGAGATAAAAGTTAACTATGCAGACGGCACAAGCGAAACTGTTGATGCTTCGGAAGCTGTAGTAGGCAATGCAGACCTTACGACTGTAGGTCAGAAGACTGTTGATGTTAACTACGGCGGCAAGAGCGCAAGCTTCGATATCAATGTTGATTATAACAGAGTTACAAATATGACTCTTACTTATAAGCCTTTCAACCTTGAATATCTTGCAGGCAGCAGATTTAACACAGTTGGTCTTGAAGTTGATGCAGAGTACAAGAACGGTACGGCAGAGACACTCAGCCCCTCACAGTATGAAGTTTCCATCGACGGCAAGGTCGTAGGCAGCAACTACTATTTCACAGCAAGTGATGTAGGTACACATACTGTTACCGTTGCATACAAGGATACGGCAGATATCCTCTCCGACGGTCACAAGGTCGAGTATGAGATAACTGTAAATCCCGCTTCTCTTAAAGCTCTTGAAGTAAGAGAGCTTCCCGTTAAGGGTACTGTGGATGATCCTTTCGACTTAAACGAAGAATTTGATCCCGCAGGTCTTATAATTGAAGGTGTTTATGATAATAACGGTACAGAGAGCAAGAAAGTTCTTGACGAGGACGAATACACAATAACAGGTTATGACTTCTCGACAGAGGGCGAAAAGACTCTTACCGTAACATTCAACAACGATCCTTCTTTGACAACAACTTTCAAAGTACTTGTTGTTGCAAAGAAACCTACACAGGCAGTTGTTCTTTCTTACCCAAGACAGACATACTTTGTAGGCGAAAACTTTGACCCCACAGGTCTTAAAGTAGCTGTTCAGTTCTCAAACGGTGATGTTATCAACGTTGAAGATACAAACTATACAATGACTGTTGATACATCTAACTTTGACAGCAGCCAGGCAAACACAGCAGACAACACTTGCTCGGTATCCGTTATAGTTGATTTCGGTACAGACAAGTCAACTGTTGTTATTCCTATCAAGATAGATGAGAGCGAAAACAGAATATGGAAGTCAACACTTATGGGTGCTTCTTCACTCGGTGTAAGTGTAACAGACCCCTCATCTTCTATCACAGTTTATGACAATGCAGGCGAGAAAGCTCTTTACCTCACAGGTGATGCAGGCCATAAGGTTGAAGAACAGCCTGTAGGTCTTATGAAGGACGGCGAAATGACAAACGTTTCAAAGGTAAACGTAAGATCATGGGCAGGTTCCGGTAAGTATGCTACAGACCATGACGGTATCGCATACTACTACACAAGAGTAAAGGCAGATAACAACTACGTTATCTCCGCAGATGTAACAGTTAACAACTATATCCGTGACCCCGAAAACAGCAGCGACGACAGAGATCTTATCGCAAAGAAAAAGACAGAAATGCAGGCTGTATTCGACAAGTACGGTATCAAGGATGAAAACGGCGAAAGACGAGTTATAACAGACCTTGAAGCACTTGATATGGTTCGTTCAGGTCAGGAAGCTTTCGGTATCATGGCTCGTGACGTTGTTCCTCTCTACCTTCCTTTCAGCGAGGGCGGCGATGAAACATCCATCACAACAGATTTCAACAAGGCTTACAAAGACAAATACGGTGAGCCTATCAACATCTTTGAAGCATACAAGATGCAGGAAGCAGGCAAGATAGATGCAGGCCTTGCAAAAGAAGATATCAACAATATCTCCTTCGCATCAAACGTAGTGGTAGCGGGCGGCGCAACAAGCTCCACATTCCCGACTAACCCCACAGTTTCAAGCTTCAAGGAAAAAGAAGTTCAGAACAGAATTACTCTTTCTTTCAGAACAGGCGTCAGCGCAACAAACGGCGCAGGTTCAAACGGTAAGAGCGGTTTCAAGACAACTACTTCTCACCTTCCTGTTAAGGGTGACAAGTACAATATCACATTAAAGAGGATCAACTATGGTTATTCATTAACAACAGTTGATCTTACAGAAGGCGAACATTACGGCGAAACACAGACTGTTTACAGCTTTGATGAAAGAGAAAACCTCGGCGGCCTTCTTACAACACAGGATCAGGATAACGTATATGTAGGCTTCTTCGCTTGCCGTTACGCTGATATTGATGTTGAAAACATCCACTTCAATGCTACAAACGCAAGCGTTGATGAGCTTGTTCCCGACCTTGAAGAAGATATTTATTCACCCAAGGTAAGTGTAGAGTCAAGTCTTTACACAGAAAGCACAAACTATATGCTTAAATTGAAGGCTTCAAACCCCAGCGGCGGTCTTGTAACAATTAAGCAGAACGGTAAAGTTATCTATGAGGATGTTAGAGTTGCAAAGGCTGCTACATCATATGATGTTGAGCTTGTACCTTCATCCAAGAACGAATTTGAATTTATTTACACACCGAGCAAGGCTGACCTCTGCTATGATTACAGCAAGGTAGTTAGCCGTGCTACTATCACCTGCAAGAGCATGGCAGCACTTGATGATGTTATCTATGTAGCACCTAAGGCTCCCGTTGACGGCGCAGGCACAAGAGAAAACCCGACAGACTTTGAAACAGCTATCGGTCTTGTTAAGGCAGGTCAGAAGATAGTTATGCTTGACGGTACTTATACCACAACAGATACTATCACTATCGACAAGTCTGCAAGTGCATTCCCGTCGGCAAAGAAATATATTGTTGCTGATGAAGGCGCAACACCTATCGTTGACCTTCAGAATAAGGAAGCAGGTTTCATTATCTCCGCAGATTATTGGGAATTCGACGGTATCACTGTTATGAATTCGGGCGGCAACAGCAAGCCTTTCCACATCGGCGGTAACCATAACTTAGTTAAGAACTGTACATTCCATGATAACGGTGACTGCGGTCTCCAGATCAGCCGTACAGACAACAGCAATGCGTTTGAAGAATGGCCTTCAAACAACCTTATCCTTAACTGTGAAGCATATAACAACTGTGACCCGTCCAAGAACAATGCCGACGGTTTCGCTGTTAAGCTTACAGTAGGTAACAACAATATGTTCAAGGGCTGTGTATCTCACCATAACCTTGATGACGGCTGGGATCTTTACACCAAGCTTTCAACAGGTGCTATCGGCGAGGTAGTTCTTGAGGATTGTGCTTCTTACCGTCAGGGCTTCCAGCTCCTTCCCGGCGGCGTTGATACAGATTACAACGCAACCAGCGGCGGTAACGGCTTCAAGGCAGGCGGCGAGTCTATCGGCGTTATGCACTACTTCAAAGATTGTAAGGCATTCAACAACAAGGGTAACGGTTACGATTCAAACACCAACCCTGTCGGTAAGTTAAGAAACGTTGTATTCTACAATAACCTTTACTCAAATGTAGCTATGTACTCACCCGCACGTCTTGCTTACGGCTATGACCTTGAGGGCGTTGTATCATACAGAGATGAAAAGGGTCTTATTTACGAAGAAGACGGTTCACTCAACAGCAATATCCTTGCCGATCGTGTAGGTTCCTACACAGAGTATCAGCAGTTCAAGAACAATGTTGTGGATCTTAAAACAGTTGACAGTAACTACCTCATCTGGGACGATCCTACAGCAGACAGTGTTAACAACAAGGGCGAAGTTGTAACAGCAAGCTTCTTCAAGAGAATTAACGAAAGCGACTCTCTCAACTCCGAAATGAGATATAACAGAGGCGAAGACGGCGCATTCATCTGGGGCGACTACCTTGCAAGAGTAACACCTTATACTCATAAGAGCGAAGACCTTGTAACTCTTCCCGATACAGGCGTTGAGAATAACAATGGCGAAGCGACCGAAGCAACAACAGGCAGTGAGATCACTACCAAGAAGTCATCATCAGGCGGTTCTACCGGCGGCGGTGGAGGCGGTGGCGGCGGCGGTGGAAGCACAAAGGGCTCAAGCTCAAGTCTTTCATCATCCACCACAACAGAGGCTGCTAAATCAGGCGATACAAAGACAGAGACCACAACAACAGATGCGGTTTCAAGCGCAACAGAAGATAACTACTACGCATTTGACGATATAGCTGACAAGCCCTGGGCTGTTGATGCTATCAACACTCTTTCGGAACTCGGCGTTATCAACGGTGTTGGCGGCAACAAGTTCGCTCCCGATTTCAACTGCAAGCGCGCAGACTTCGTTATCATGCTTGTAAACGTACTTGGTATCGACGGTACAGCATCCGATAACTTCAGCGATGTTGAAGCAGGCAAGTATTACTACAACTATGTTGGTCTTGCAAAAGAGGCAGGCATTGTTAACGGATACGGCAACAACATCTTCAAGCCCGAAAACCTTTGCACAAGAGCCGAGCTTATGGTTATGGTAGCCAATGCTCTTAAGGCAACAGGCATTGATATTTCGGCTGACGAGGCGGCTCTTTCAAGATTTAACGATGCAGATGAAATACCTGCATGGGCAGCACCTTATGTTGCATATCTTGTATCGGCAGGCATCGTAAACGGCTCAAACGGCAAGCTTAATCCTAATGTTGATATAACAAGAGCAGAAGTTGCAGTTATCATCTACAACGTGCTTGATGTTGTTCAGCCCAAGGAAGAGGCTGTTGAAGTCGTAGAAGAAAAAACAGAGGAAACAACGGAAGCAGCAGAGGAAGTTGAAGAAACAACGGAAGCTGCGGAAGAAGAAACTGTTGAAGCAACAACAGAAGCTTAAAATTCCTTTTAGATTTAAAGGGGCGGTCGAAAGACCGCTCCTTTTTTTTTGGCTGTCGATAAAGTCGACAGCCTTGACAGAAAACTAATGTTTTCTGTCAAATTGCATTCGGGCTGCGCGCATCAAAGATACACTTGCCCGAATATCTGTAGCAAAAGCAAGTTTTGCTCCTCGGCGAAAACGCGGTTTCCGCCTGCGGATTAAAGTCTGCGACGCTTTGAGTTACTTTATTAAATGAATTATTGCTTTTTTGATAATTCATAAGTTTTATATTAAAATAACTTTTTGACAGTCTGAAACTGCCGTAAAAACGGCAGTTTTTCTGTTTTGTCGGCTATTTTATCTCAAACCTCTGATCTCTGTTTTCTATTTTAAGAATATTTTTATCGGGGTATTTTTCACAAAACCTGCGTACAAGTTCATAGTCTTTCCAGAAGTGCATAGGAAAGATGTTTTTCGCATCTACATTTTTCATAAAGAAGTCCGCACCGTCAAAGGCATGGTCTTCAAGCCTGCCGTCAACGGGGATAAATGCAATATCAACATAGGGAATATCTTTAAAACCCTCTGTGATAATGCGCCTGTATTTTGCGGTCATTTTGCTGTTCCAATCATCGGGTTCACCTTTCCAATGCCAATCATTCAGATCGCCAGCATGGTAGATAAGCACATTTTTATATTTCACAATAAAAGCCACACCCGCATCTGTGGAACGCAGTGTTTTTATCTCCATACCGTCAATATCGAAGCTTTTGTTCGCACCCGTTTTAAGTGTACGTTCATTCGGCACGACCCTTATATCGGATGAAAGGATAAGTTTTTTACATGGTATATCCATTATCTTCTTATTAAAATGATCATGGTGTCTGTGGCTTGAAAAGATATACAGCGGCTTGTCGGTCTTTGGAATATCTCCCCTATAATAATCAAACAGCAGCGCAACATCGTCCAATTCAAGCAAAAAGCCGCTGTGTTCAATATAAACTGCCGTATTCATTCAGGGTTTCCTCCTTTAAGCCGAGCATTTCAAGCGGTTTGCTCGAAAACAGCATAAGCACGGTCTCAATAAAGCTCTGCGGATCGTCTTTTTCGCCCTCGAGCCACCAGCACAGTACGCGCATAAAAACGCTGAAATACACATCCAGAATAAGTGTCAGAAACTGCTTGTCGTTCTGCGCATCAATCAGCGTTTCATTCTTTGAGATAAGTGCCTCCCGCAATTTTTTCTTTAGACTGTCCTTAAACGCCGTGTTGGTATCGTCATTGAACAGGATAAGAAACTCACGTCTGACGGATTTTATTGAATCAAGCACAGATATAATTATTTCATTCTGCTCTTTTCCCGCCGTTCTGTGCAAACTGTCGATAAAATGGTTTGCGGTGAACTTATCAAGCGTTTCCTGCATTATCTCATTGTAAAGGTCTTCCTTTGTTTCGTAGTGCGAGTAAAAAGTTTTTCGGTTTATCAGCGCACGTTCCGAAATATCCTTTACAGTTACACTGCCGTAGCCTTTTTCGCTTAAAAGCTGCAAAAAAGCGTCCCTTATCGCTCTTTTTGATTTTATGGCACGCAGATCATATTTGTCCGCCATTGCCCTCACCTGCCTTTTTTTAACAAATCAATGTTTTCCTGATATTTTTGATTATATCAGAAAAACCCAAAAGTTTCAAGAACTTTGGGAAACGCCGCTGTCGGGCAAAGTCAATGATATTCGTATTCCGCAGAAATAAATTTCTGCTAACTTCCTTAGTTTGTTAAAAATTCCCAAGTCGATAGGTCTGTCGGCGGAAATTTTAAAAAAGTAAAAAAAATGATTGACAAGCATATATTGGATATGGTATTATATTAGTGTTGTTTTAGCCGCACGAAAAGGTAGGCAAGTTAAAGCACACGGCTTTACACCAAATTCGGCGAGTTCTTATTTAAGGAGGTGTACAGGATGTACGCAATTATTGAAACAGGCGGTAAGCAGTATAAGGTTGCAGAGGGCGACGTTATCACTGTTGAGAAGTTAGCTGTTGAGGCAGGCAGTGCATACACATTTGAAAATGTATTGGCTGTTGGCGAAGGTGATAAGGTAAGCGTTGGCGCTCCCACAGTTAAGGGTGCAAGCGTAAGCGCAAGCGTTATCGGCGACGGCAAGGCAAAGAAAGTTATCGTTTACAAGTACAAGCCCAAAAAAGGTTTCCACAAGAAAAACGGTCACAGACAGCCTTTCACAAAGTTGAAAATCGAAAAGATCAATGGCTGATTATATAAAAGCTGAAATTTTCAGGAAAGACGGTCTTATATACGGTTTCGATATAAAAGACCACGGTGACCCGATCGTTTGCAGCGGTGTGTCGGTGCTGACAATGAACACTATAAATTCGCTTGAAGCACTGCTTGGCATCACCCCTGCCCTTGAGATCAACGAAAGCGGCGAAATTCATTTCACCGTTGACGATCACAAAAACGAAAAGGCGCAGTTATTGTTAAGATCCCTTGAATTGGGATTGAAAGGTATCGAGGAAGAATATTCCGACGATATAAAAGTTTATGATTAACCAAAAGTTTGATTGGGAGGTGCAATAAAATGTTAAAGATCAACCTTCAGTTTTTTGCTCATAAAAAAGGTGTTGGTTCCACAAAGAACGGCCGTGACTCCGAGTCCAAGAGATTAGGCGCTAAGCGTGCTGACGGACAGGTTGTTAAGGCAGGCAACATCCTTTACACTCAGAGAGGTACAAAGATACATCCCGGCACAAATGTTGGCAAGGGCGGCAACGATACCTTGTTTGCACTTGTAGACGGCAGAGTAAAATTTGAAAGATTAGGCAGAGACAAAAAGCAGGTTTCTGTTTATCCTGTTGCAGAGTAAAAAATAACGGATTTAAAAGGTGTTGCATTTTTGTGACACCTTTTTTTATAATACAGGGCATAAATAACGGAATACCAAAGACGATCATGTCATTTATATAAAAAGGGGAAAGAAAGGAGAGATACAATGTTTGTTGACAGAGTGAAAATACACATAAAAGGCGGCAACGGCGGCAACGGCGCTGTCAGCTTTTACCGCGCAAAATACATCACACACGGCGGTCCCGACGGCGGTGACGGCGGCAAGGGCGGCGATATAGTTTTTGTTGCGGACGAAGGTCTCAACACCCTTATGGATTTCAGATACAAGCGTATGTTCAAGGCACAGCCCGGTGTGGACGGCGGTAAGCGCAACTGCACGGGCGCAGACGGCGAAAGTGTGTTTATCAAAGTTCCCGTTGGCACTGTTATTCGCGAAGCCAACTCCAACAAGATAATGGCCGACCTCACGACCGCAGGCGAAGAGCGTGTTATTATAAAAGGCGGCAAAGGCGGCAAGGGCAATCAGCATTTTGCCACCCCTACCCGACAGGCTCCGAGATACGCCGAACGCGGCAGAACGGCGAAAGAATACGATGTTATACTTGAACTTAAACTCATTGCCGATGTAGGTCTTGTCGGTCTGCCAAATGTGGGCAAGTCTACCCTGCTTTCTATGGTAACAAACGCAAACCCGAAGATAGCAAACTACCACTTTACCACTTTAAGCCCGAATTTAGGTGTTGTGCGCAGCCGCTGGGGCGAGGATTTCGTTATGGCGGATATTCCGGGTCTTATTGAGGGTGCAAGCGAGGGCGTCGGTCTCGGACACGAATTTTTACGCCATGTGGAGCGTACAAAGGTGTTTATACACGTTGTTGACGGCGCGGCGCTGGAGGGCGTTTCACCGCTTGAAAACATCGAAAAGATAAATGACGAGCTTGAAAAATACAAAGAGGGGCTTTCAAAGCGCCCTACCGTAATAGCCGTAAACAAGATGGATCTTCCGGAAGCGGAGGAAAATTTCAAAGAGATAAAGGCAAAATACGAGCCTTTGGGTGTGGATGTCTACCCCATTTCCGCAGCAACAAACACGGGTCTTGACGACCTTTTGCAGCGTGTTGCGGATATACTCAAAGATTATCCCGAGGACATCGTTTTTGACGAGGATTATGAGGAATTTGACGAACTCGACACCAATACCGACACCGAACCGTTTACAATAACACAGCCCGACAAGGGATATTTCGTTGTAGAGGGCGTTGGCGTGGAAAAGATGATGGGCTACACCAATATCGACACAGAAAAGGGCTTCGCATTCTTCCAGAAATACCTGCGTGACAGGGGCATTATAGATGCACTTGAAGAAGCGGGCGTGCAAGAGGGAGACACGGTAAAGATTTACGATCTGGAATTTGAGTTTTATCACTGATCGGGCTTATGCCCATGACGAAAAACAGGTTTTTCGGCTGGATAAAGATAAAATAAAATTTGAAAGGAGAATAAAAATGCTTACAAGTAAACAGCGCGCCTACTTAAAGGCACAGGCGACAAAGCTTGAACCCGTACTTATGATAGGCAAAGGCGGTGCGACCCCCGAAGTTGTGGAAAGCGCAAACGAGGCACTTGCCGCACGCGAGCTTATAAAAGCAAAGGTACTTGATAACTGCTTTGAAGATATACGCGATATTGCGCACATAGTCGGCGAACGTACACGCTCGGACGTGGTAGTCGTAATAGGTAGAAAATTCGTACTTTTCCGACAAAACAAGGAAAAGACCGCTTTTGAGGATCTGCCAAAAAAATAAAATAAATGATAAACACAAAGGGGCTGTCGCATTAAGAATATGATAATACTTAAT
>JAGAHK010000418.1 GCA_017627115.1 Bacillota bacterium
AGAGATAATTATGATAGTTAAGCCCGAAAAACTTGAAACCATAAAAAGCATACTTGACAAGCTTAACTGCGGCGGTATGACCATATCCACCGTTATGGGATGCGGCACACAAAAAGGTGTTGTGGGAGAAACGGGAGTAAATCAGATAAGGGGCTACAATACCACAATAAACCTTTTGCCGAAAGTGCAGATAAGCATTGTTGTAAAGGATAACAAAGTTGAGGATATTATTTCGGAAGTAAGAGAAAATGTTGCGACAGATAAAGTCGGCGACGGTAAAATTTTTATAAGAAATATGGAAGATGCCGTTCGTATAAGAACAGGTGAGAGGGGCGATAAAGCCCTTTAACGAGAGGTGATTTGTATGGATAAAAAAGTGATAGTCAGTCTGAAAAATGTTAATAAAATATATGACGGAGGCAATCACGTTGTTAAAAATCTTGACCTTGATGTATATGAGGGAGAATTTCTTACGCTGCTTGGTTCATCGGGCTGCGGAAAAACAACAACACTCAGAATGATAGCGGGCTTTGAAGAAGTCACAAGCGGAACAATAACCGTTGAGGGCGAAAGTATTGCGGAAAAAGAACCATATGAAAGAAATGTCAATACCGTATTTCAAAGTTATGCGCTGTTTCCGCATATGACGATATATGACAATATCGCTTACGGTCTTAAAATGAAAAAGACAGATAAAAAAGAAATTGCAAAACGTGTGTCCGAAATGTTGGATCTTGTTCAGCTCGGAGGATTTGAAAACAGATATCCGTCACAGCTATCGGGCGGTCAAAAGCAGCGTGTTGCAATAGCAAGGGCACTTATAAATCAGCCGAGAGTGCTTTTACTCGACGAACCCCTTGGCGCACTTGATCTGAAACTGAGAAAGCAGATGCAGCTTGAACTTAAAAGGCTGCAGCGAAAACTGAATATAACATTTATATATGTTACGCACGATCAGGAAGAAGCTCTGTCGATGAGCGACAGGGTAGCGATAATGAATAACGGCATTCTTGAACAGGTAGACATTCCCGAAAAGATATATGAAGAACCGCAGACGCAATTTGTGGCCACTTTTATAGGTGAGACAAATATTTTTGAAGGATGTGTAAACAGCATAAAAGGCAAAGACATAGATATTATGCTTGAAACAGGTTATGTTACCGCAAGAAGTGAAAATACATTCAATCAGAATGATATGGTCGTTATTTCGATCCGCCCCGAAAGAATAAAATATTCGGAACAGCCTAAAACCGGATTTGCACTTAAAGGTATCATAAAAGAGCAGGTATATGTAGGTTCTGTTTTAAAGACGATAATTGTTCTTCCAAACGGCCATGAAATAAAGATAGAACGTCTTGCGGGACAAAAAATACCTGTATCGGGAGATGTTTATGTATATTGGGACATTGATGATGCAAAACTGATCCAATCCGAAAGCAATCGTATCTTCAACGCATTAAACAATATTATGTTTACCTGAAAGGAGAGGGTCTTATGACAAAACAGAAATTCAAATCAAATACATTGCCGTCTTTGGTAATGATAGGCCCCGTAGTCCTTTGGCTTGCGTTTTTTATAGTCATACCGCTTTTATATGTGGCGGTTATGAGTTTTTGCGGAATAGATGAACAGTACAACATAGTTTTTCGGTTTACGGCGGATAACTACAAAAGGCTTTTTAATGCCAACTATGTGCAGATATATGCACAGTCGCTTACGATAGCGGCATTAACTACAATAATATGTATTGTGCTTGCCTATCCCTTTTCGTTTTTTATCGCAAGGACTCTCAGTAAGAAAAAAGCCATACTTTATATGTTGGTCATCATACCGTTTTGGACAAATTCACTTATAAGAATATACGGATGGAGGACATTTTTGGGCACAAACGGCTGGCTTAACAACAGACTTCTTGATTTTGGGCTGATAAGCTCACCCATAGATTTCTTGTTTAAGCCCTCGGCGACGGTGCTGGGTATGGTTTACAGCCTTTTCCCGTATATGGTGCTTCCACTTTACACAGCT
>JAGAHK010000419.1 GCA_017627115.1 Bacillota bacterium
TTAAGATTATAGCAGATTTTATTTGGGTTGTAAATAATTTTTTTAATTTTTTATTAAAAAATAACAATGAGAAAAAAATCGCCGCTCTGCCGCTGTATTTTGCTATTTCGATATAAAATCAATTATATTTTCGATTATATTTTCAATAGCAGTTTGCAAGATAATACTTCATCACATTTCTTGCTATCGGTACTGCCTTGCTGCCTTTGCCCGCATTTTCAAGCAGGACGGCAACAGCTATCTTCGGGTCGTCCGCAGGCGCATATGCCACAAACCACGCATGGTCTGCGCCGCCGCTGTTTTCGGCTGTGCCCGTTTTGCCCGCAACGCTCACATAGCCCGTTATCTTGCCGCTCGGCGTTGTCTGTGTCCTTACCGCACTTGCGGAAACGCCGCTGTCGGACTCGATATAGTCGTATTCGTAGTCCTCATCGTTTTCTATATAGAAATCCGCATCTGTCGCCGTGCCGTATTCAACGACCTGTTTCATCAGCTCGTTTATCTTCTGTGCCTCGCTCGGCGGCATTACCTGTGCAAGCTCCGTGGGTATGGTCTTGTTTGTTTTGAAACCGAGATTGTTTATACTGTAATCAAGCAGATAAGGCTGCATCATCACGCCGCTGTTTGCTATCGTTCCTGCCGTCATTGCCATAAACAAAGGCGAAACAAGGGTCTTGCCCTGACCTATTGCGGTGTCCACAAGCTCGTGTGTGGGTGAGTCCTCGGTGAGAGTGAACATCGGCTTGCTGTATTCAAGCGGAAAATTCACGTCCACAAAAAATTTGTCTGCCGTTTCACGCAGTTTTTTTGCGCCTATCTTCATACCCATTTCGGCAAAATACGTGTTGCAGGATTCCGCAAAAGCCCTGTTCATATCCTCGCTGCCGTGTGCGTAGGAGTTGAAGCAGTGCATTAGTTTGCCGTCAAAATCCTCTTCGCCGTAGCAGTATTTTTCGTAGTTTATAAGGCTGCTGTCGGTCTCGAGAGCTGCGGCTGCCGTTATTATCTTGAAAGTGGAACCCGGGGGATAAAGACCCTGCGCCGCGCGTGACATAAGCGGCGAATTTTCGGTATCGCTGTTGAGCGCCGTCCAATTTTCGGCGACAGTGTTGGGGTCGAAGTCGGGGTAGGAGACCATAGTGAGTATCCTGCCCGTTTCGGGGTCGAGAGCGACAACTGCGCCTTTTGAGCTGCCGAGCTGGTCTGCGGTGTAGTTTTGCAGATCGGCATCAATGGTCAGCACTATATCGTTGCCCTTGATGTCCTTTTTGGAGATGACCGAGTTCAGGTTCTGCCAGAGTTCGTTGGTGACGGACTCCAGAATATAGTTGTATTCGCTTTCGGCGCCTGTTTTGCCCTGTGCGGTATAGCCCGTTATATGTGCAAAGGCGCGCGGATAGTTGTATTGACGCACATAGCTGAAACCCCTGCCCAAAGCATCGTTCGGGTCATCGACCTTTACGGTCTGCGCTATCGGTCTCTCTTTTGCATCGAGTATGGCACCGCGCATTATCTTCTGCGATGTGCTTGAAACACGCTGGTTATACGGGTTGTTTATTATCCTGTCACGGTCGAAAACGCTTATTTTTATAAGGTTTCCGATAACCAGCAAAAAGAGCAGGGTGTATATCCAGAAAACTGTTTTTACCGATCTTTTCATCTGTTTTTTCGCCTCCTGCCGTTATAGTCAAGCACCTCGTCAAGCGAGATGTCCTCTTTTGGGCGCTTCCTTGTTTTTGCGTGTTTGGGCGGCTGTTTCTGCTGCTTTTGTTGTTTTTGCTGTTTTTGCTGTTTTTGCTGTGCTTGCTGTCTTTGCTGCTTTTGTCGGTTTTGCTGAGGCTTTCGCGGCAAAGTTTCCTCTTCGGCTTCTTCGGGGTCAAGATACTGCACGCAGCTTTTGTATACCCATTGTATTATGCCGATAAGCACATAACACATCAGCACCGAGGTGCCGCCGTAGCTTATAAAGGGCAAAGTTACGCCCGTTAAGGGTATGAGTTTTGTAACACCGCCTAAAATAACAAAGCACTGGAAAGCCAATAAAGCTGTCAGACCTGCACAGAACAGGCATAAAAAGCGGTTTTTGGCATTAAGTGCGCCGACTGCGCCTTCAAGGAAGATCATCAGAAAGCAGAGTATGACGCCCATGCCGAAAATAACGCCGAATTCCTCGCATATCGCGGAAAAGATAAAGTCGCGCTCTATAACGGGTATGCTTGAAGAATAGACGTGTGTAAGTCCTGCGCCAGTAAGTCCGTAAGTTGCTATGGCAAAAAGCGATTGTGCGATCTGGTAGCCCGAGGTGTCGATATGCGACCACGGGTCGAGCCAGGCTTCAACACGCACGCGGATATGCGAAAACATATGGTAGGCTATGAACGAACCCAAAGCCGCCGCATCCGTGCCGATAACGAA
>JAGAHK010000420.1 GCA_017627115.1 Bacillota bacterium
CATCTATCTTTGCGGTGCAATGTCCAAGCTCCCACTGAATTTGGAATTGCTTGCAATTCCGTTGGTTATGAGTATGTAGCAGAAATTTATTTCTGCGGAATACGAATATCATTGACTGTAATTCAGCGCCGCAGGCTCTTGGCTCCCCTTTTCAGGTTTGTCCTGACGGCGGCAAAGCCGTCGGGACTCTATGGCAAACATCCGTCAGCTTCGCTGCCGAATGGATTGCTGGCGCGGCTTGCCGCGACTGAGGGGTTTACTTGCGACACATAGTTATCCCTATGCGTTTCTCGGCAAAAATATTAGCACTATTGCAAACAGCAGCGCCACAATATATATCAGAGGGTTCACTCTGTGTCCCTTGCCCATAAAAACACGGGTCAGCAGATATATTATCACACCGAAGCCTATGCCTGTCAGGATGCTGTTTGTCAGTGGCATCAGCATTATCGTGAACACTGCGGAGACTGCATCGGCAGGCTGGTCGAAATCAACATTCTTTATCACGTTCATCATAAGTACACCTGCAACGATAAGCGTTGTAGCTGTCGCTGCGGAGGGAACAAAGCCTGCAAACGGCGCAAATACAGAGGTCGCTATAAACAGCAGACCCGTTATAACGGCTGTCAGACCCGTGCGTGCGCCCTCTATAACGCCCGTTGTGCTTTCTATATATGTAGAAACATTTGTTATGCCAAGCAGCGAGCCGACTGAGGTGGTCAGCGCATCCACTTCGAGAATACGCAGGGTGCGGCCTTTTATACGTGCCTTTTCGTCGTTCATTTTAAGCACATGGTCGGTCGCTATGAGCATAGACATAGTCTCGAAAATATCCATAATGCAAATGGAGAATATTATTATAAGCAGGGTAGTGAGCGAAAATATGCGGCTTCGCGGAGTATCGCCCGAAATAAGATGAAAATCGGGCTTGAACAGTACTGCACCGAGAGGAATATCCTTAAAAGATATCATATTTGTGATATGCAGCAGTCCAAGCGGTACCGCAAGTGCGATACATACTATCTTGCCTATGAATATAGCGGCGTGAACGTGCTTTTCAAGCAGTATAACTATCAGTATAATGCCGATTATCGCAAGCCAGGCGCTGCGTGTGTCCGCAGTATCGAGTGCAAGCATATCGAAGATAGACGGGAAACCGCCGTCAAAATTGATTATATGCGCCTTTAAAAGCCCTGTGTAGGTAATGAACATACCTATGCCTGCGGTAACGGCGTATTTTATGTTCTGCGGTATCGCGCGGTGTATCTTCTGCTCGATGCCCGTTGCCGAAAGAATGAAGAAGAAAACACCCGAAAGGAAAACAATCGCAAGTGCCTGATAATAGGTGTAGCCGAAGCCGTTGCATACGGTATATACCGTAAAGGTGGCAATGGCAAGGCTCGGACCTTGTATAAAGGGCATATTTGTTGCAAGCCCTATCAGAATAGAGCCTATGCCTGCGGCCCAGAACGATGCAATGGAAAGCGAAGCAAGCAGCTGTCCTGCGGTTATGCCGTTAAGCACTTGTGCGGAGAGTATTATCTCGCCGTTTGCGTTTATTGCGTTGGGGAAACTGCCCACTATCACCTCGGGCACAAGCGAAAGTATGTATAAAAGTGTGAAATAGTCGGTCACCGCCGCCAGAAGCTCCTGACGGCAGCTTGTGTTGTGCTTTGAAAGATGAAAATATTTTTCAAGAAAAAGCTTTATGCGGTGCATACGGTCACCTCGGTTTCTGTGTTATGTTGCAGTGAACTACATCCCTCTTTCGGGAAATTTTATTGTCCTTGTCATTCTGTCCTCGCCTGCAACGGTATTGGGGAAAATATCCCTTGCGTTTTGTATAAACTCGTTCGGGTCGGTAAGGGCAGGGGAGTAATGCGTGAGCCAAAGCTCCTTTACTTCGGCGGCTTTGGCTGTCTCCGCAGCTTCGCGGTAAAGTGAGTGTTTGTGCAGTACCGCCTTATCCAGCTTTTCATTCTCGCCGTATATGCCCTCGTAAATAAGCAGGTCTGCACCCTTGAAAAAAGCGGGCATATCGGGTGTGGGGCGCGTGTCGGTGCAGTAGCAGAGTTTTATGCCCTTTCTCGGCTCGCCCAAAACCATATCCCAGGTGTAGTTTTTGCCGTCTATCTCAACGGTCTCACCCTTTTGCAAAAGCGACCAGCAGGGGCGCGGTATGCCCAGGGCTTCCGCTTTCTCGGGCATAAACATTCCGCTGCGCGGTATCTCAAGGCTGTAACCGTAGCAGGTGACATTGTGATCGACTTTCAGCACCTTTATATCAAAACTGCTTACGGAAAATTCCTCGGTCTCGTTTTCATATTCCTTATATTTCAGCTCAAACGGCAGTTCGGGCGCAATGAGGCGCAGTCCCTCAACTATCTTTTCAAGACCTTTCGGCCCTGCAAGCGTTAAAGGCTCGGTGCGGTCTGCATTGCCTATCGTGAGCAGAAGCCCCGGCAGTCCCGATATATGATCGGCGTGAAAATGCGTGAAACAGATAAGGTCAATGCTTTTAAAACCCCAGCCCAGCATCTTCATCGTTACCTGCGTACCCTCGCCGCAGTCTATAAGCATCATCCTGCCTTTTTTCCGCACAAGCAGGCTTGTCAGAAAACGGTTCGGCAGCGGCATCATACCGCCCGTACCGAGCAGCGCGACATCTATCATTTGTCTTTCTCCTTTTTGTCTTTTTTCTTGCTCTTTTTCGGCTTTTCACCGTAGAGCAGGCGTTCCGCGTTTTTGTGGAACACGTTTTTTTTGTCCTCGCGGCTTATATTTTCGCTGTTTACCGCCGCAATATACATATTTGCATTGCATATAGGAAAATCGGAGCCAAAGAGAAATCTCTCGCTGCCGACCCTGCTTATGCCGTATTTGAGCAGACCGTAGCGGAAGATTCCCGTGCCGCTCAGATCGAGATAATAATTCGGATATTTCTCCATACGTTCAAGGTGTCGCATAAAGCACTGCTTGTCATTGGGGTGCGCCGCAATGAACTTTATTTCGGGAAAGTTTTTGACGGCAGCTTCCATACTCTCTTCCTGCATGGTATGTATCGAAACGCAGCTGTAGCCCAAGTCCCGTATCGCACTGTATATCTCGTGCATGGCATCGTTGTAGTACATCTCCCAATCCATAAAGTAGGGCACAAGTTCGCCCACCATGCGCACGCCCTCTTTGCGGCAGCGTTCAAGTTCTTCAAGACTGCTTTTAAGAAAGTAGGGGTGTATATGCACACCGGGCTCGTAAAAATCGCCCCATTTTTCGCGCAGCTCAAGCGCAGAATCATTAAGACGGCGCACCGTGGCAAAGTCCGCCTCGTCCATGCGCTCTATAACACTGCCGCAGATCTTGTCAATGCCGAAACCCTGTAAGGTCTCCTTGAATTCGTCAGTGCTTGATACCGTGTTTTTGTAAAAGCATACGTTCTCGCTCTCGTGTATGAACGGATGCGTGTGAAAATCAATTATTTTCATCTTTCTTCCCTCTTTTTATATTAATTTTACCACTCTTCATTCAAGCTCAAGGCTTTTTTCGGGTATTCGTTTTCATAAAAGCTGTACAGTCTCATAAGCGGCAGGTTTTCGCACTTTCCCGCAAGACAGGCGTTTATGGAAACGCTGATTTAAGGATACTAGCGCCGCAGGCTCTTGCCTCCCCTTTAGCGCAGCGTTTAGGGGAGGGGGACCGCGCGTAGCGTGGTGGAGGGGTTTATTTGCGACTGCTTTAGTGTTGTGTAACGGTAAGCCACAACACTCGTAAACCCCTCAGTCAGCCTTTGGCTGCCAGCTCCCGCTAAAGCGGCACACGCCTGATCGCTGCGCTAAAGGGGAGCCAAGACTAATGCAACTCGACAACGAGCATAAATTGGAATTTATATAACCCATCATTTCCAACTCAAAACTGAAAATATATAAACTCCCCAAGTCCCGAGAACACGCCGCAGGCGAGTATTACACCTGCCACAACATAATAGAACGCAAACCTGAACACAAAAGGCAGTTTATTCATCATCACATTTATATCCTCAAAGGCAAAGCTTATCAGTTCAAAAAACATCAGAAAAGCTATTGCGGCAGCGACTATCATTATCTCAAACAAGCCAAGCCCAAGTGAATTGAGCGTTTCGTACATAAACTGCATATCATATATCCTGTCAAAGCCCGTTGTAAGGTTTCGGAAAATATAGAAACAGTCCGAAATGCTGTTCGCACGGAAAGGTATCCATGTTAAAATCACCAGAACAATGGTAATTATCCAACGAAAGGGCAGGGTAGCCGCAAGCAGGAGCCGCCTTACCGTGGTCTCCTCAAATTTTTTGAAGCGGAAAAGCGTGTTTTCTATTACCTGATAAATACCGTGCAGAAAACCCCAAAGCAAAAATGTCCAATTTGCACCGTGCCACAGACCGCTCACACAAAAAGTAGTCAGCAGATTAAAATCGCGGCGAAGTTTTGAACACCTGCTGCCGCCCAAAGGGATATATAAATAATCCTTGAACCAGGTCGAAAGCGAGATATGCCACCTTTTCCAGAAATCACGCACGCTTGATGCAAAGTATGGACGGTTGAAATTTTGCATAAGGTCTATACCCAGAACTTTCGCACAGCCCTTTGCAATGTCGGAATAACCGCTGAAATCGCCATATATCTGAAAGGCAAAAAACACAGCCGCAATAACAAAAGCTATGCCGTTGAAATCTTGGGGTGAATTGAATACCGTATCTACAAGCACTGCCGCGCGGTCTGCGATCACAACCTTTTTGAAAAAGCCTATCAGCATATATTTCAAGCCCATAGAGATATTGTCGGTATCGAAACCGTGTTTTTCAAAAAGCTGCTTCATAAGCCTGTCCGCACGCTCTATGGGACCTGCTACAAGCTGCGGAAAGAATGTTATAAACAGCGAAAATTTGAAAAAGTTTTTCTCCGCCGCATATTCTTTGCGGTAAACATCTATCAGATAGCCCATGCCCTGAAAAGTGTAGAACGAAATACCCATAGGCAGCACTATGCTGAATTCGCCTATCGGGTATTCACGCCCTAAAAGCGTGTAAAGCCAGCGGAAAGACTCACTCACGAACATAAGGTATTTGAATATGAACAGCAGCCCTATATCTGTTATAAGGGCAGGTATCAGTGCTTTTTTGCCTGCGCCCCTGTCTATCATAAGTGCCGCCGTGTAGTTCACAAGCGTTGAAAATACGATAAGTATGATAAGCTCGGGTTTCCAGCACATATAAAAATAGTAGCTTGCAGCAAGCAGCATCACCCAGCGCGCCTTATGCGGCAGAATATAGTAGATCACCGCAACTGCAAGAAAAAATATCAAAAAATGCAATGAATTGAAAAGCATTGTTTTTTCCCCTCTGTAATGTATCAGCTTTCAGTATACCATACAATTTGGGTTTTTGCAATGAAAATGTCGTTTAAGTTTATGCGAAACGAAAAATAAAAAGTTTAAAAAATTTTTGCTGTCATACTTGATAAATTTTTGCCGTTGTTATATAATATACTAAATATATTATGCGATTTACCAAAATCGCCCCACATAAGAGAAAAGGGGTATTCTTTATGGCAATAGACAAAATCATAGAGGCGGATGTGCTTGTTATCGGCTCGGGTATCGGTGCTTTGAGCGTTGCGGGCAAGCTCTGCCGAGAAAACAGAAAAATAACCGTTGTTACGAAAGGCCTTGAAAAAGCCTGCAATTCATCTCTTGCGCAGGGCGGTATCTCGGTCGCTCTTTCAAAGGAGGACGATTATCACCTGCACTTTAAGGATACAATGGCGGCAGGCTGCTATCAGAATGACGAAGAGGCGGTAATGACCCTTGTTTCCAAAGCGCCCGAGATAATAAAGGAGTTTATCGACACGGGCATGAAGTTCGATACGGATGAAAACGGCGAGCTCCAATTCGGCAGGGAGACTGCGCACAGCCTTAACCGCGTTATCCACGCAGGCGGTGATAAGACGGGTCTGCTTGTTGTTGAGCAGCTTTTGAGAAATATCAACGAAAATGTCACCATAATGAAAAACGAGATGGCGCTTGACCTTTGTGTTAAGGACGGAAAGTGCAACGGTGTTATCACGCGCGACATCGACGGCAATTTAAAGCATTACAAGGCAAACCATATCATCCTTGCAACGGGCGGTATAGGTCAGCTTTATCCCTCAACTTCAAACGATATCACTATCACGGGTGACGGTATGGCTATGGCATACAGGGGCGGCTGTGAACTTAAAAACCTTGAATTCATACAGTTCCACCCGACTATGCTCACCATTGACGGACATGCCTACGGTCTTGTTTCCGAGGCGGTAAGAGGTGACGGCGGCATACTTATCAACGAAAACGGCGATAAGATAATGGAGGGTGTTCACCCCATGAAAGACCTTGCACCGCGTGATGTTGTGGCAAGGGAAGTGTATGCGCATTACTTAAAGGGCGAGAAGATATATCTCGATATATCCGCAATACACGATTTTAAGGACCGTTTCCCGACAGTTACGGAAATATGCGAAAGCCATGGTGTGGATCTTTCCAAAAATCTTATTCCCGTCGGTCCGGGCGCGCATTTTCACATGGGCGGCGTTGCGGCAACACCACAGGGTGTGACCAATATAGACGGTCTTTATGCCGTAGGCGAGGTCGCCTGCACGGGTGTTCACGGAGCAAACCGTCTTGCAAGCAATTCTCTGCTTGAGGGCATAGTTTTCGGCAAACTTCTTGCGGAGCATATCCTTGAAACGGACATGACAGCACCCGATTTTGAGTATGAAATGCCGAATGCAATTGTCGGAAAACTGCCCGAAAAGGCAGATATACAAAACAAAATGATGGAATTTGTGGGTATAGTGAGACATAAATCACAGATGGGCGAGATAATGGATTGGTTCAGACAATATATGCCCGAAGGCTGTGAGGATTTCTGTCCACTCGATCTTACAAAGACCACAAACGAACAGCAGGAGATCTACAATATGCTCACTGCGGGCTGGCTTATCGCAAAAGCCGCGATAAACAGA
>JAGAHK010000421.1 GCA_017627115.1 Bacillota bacterium
ATCATGCGAATGAAGATAACGGATAACGAGCTTGATAATTTACTACAAAAGGATAACGAGCCTATAACATATCCTACTGCCGAAAAAGATCCCACGCTTTGGGATCTGTATCAAAAGGCAGGATTTGAAGAAGCCGGACAAACTCGTCTGTTATACAAGAAAACTGAATTTTGACATTTGCAGCTCACCCGCTGCCGAAATAAAACATCATCAGGAGGACTCTACAAATGCCGAGAAAGAAAATCACAGAAGAAAAGACCGTTGCCGCTGTTCCTGCAATTAAAGCCGCAGAAAAAGCAGTATCTGTCACCGAGAAGCCGAAAAGGAAATACACCCGTAAAACTGCGGTCAAAGAAGCCGCAACCGAAACAGATAAAAAGATTGTTGCAGCTGAACCTGTCAAGGCTGTTCCTGCTCCGACCATAAATACGGAAACAAAGGAAATGACTTCTGCAAATGAAGATAAGCCTAAAAGAAAATATACTCGCAAGGCTACGCCGGCAGCCAAAAAAGCGGAAAATACTGTTGCTGCGGACACTAAGCCTGCTGAAAATAAAGAAGTTGTTTCCACCCCCGTTATTGCAGAAGAAAAACCAAAGAGAAAATACACGCGGAGATCTGCTGCACCAAAAGCGGAGAAGAAAGCTCCTGCATCAAAAAAGAAAAATGATACTGCTCCGGCATCCGCGTCATCATTTATTTTGCAATACGGCGGTGGCGAGTACGATATAGATCGGATCAGAGAATCCGTTGCAGCCGACAGCAAGGGCAAAATCAGAGGAAAAATAAAGTCTCTCGATATTTATGTGAAACCCGAAGAGCACGCCGTTTACTATGTCATAAACGGCAAAAACAGTTTCAGGATCGATCTTTAAGAAATAAAACCGAATAAATATATTGTCCTGTTTACCGTGAGGTGAGCAGGATTTTTTATTTTAAATTCAAAACGAGATAGGGGTTCCCAGTCTCGTTTTTTCGTTAATTAGTCCATTTTACGGCAATGTTAATCTGCATTTTATTATATCAGAAAAAGACGGAAAAGTCAATTAAATTTTGAACGGAGGAAATGAATTTGGCAAAGAATATTTATCAGCGCAAGGACGGACGTTTTGAAGCCCGTGTATCGCTTGGAAAAGACGAGAACGGGAAAAGGCGTTATCGCTCATTTTATGGGAATACAGCGGAAGAAGCGGAATTTAAGATGCTTGCTGCACGGGAGCCTACCGCTGTTCCGGCGAATTCAACGGAAATGACCGTCAAAGAGCTTACTATGGAATATATATCAACAATAAAGCCCCGCCTAAAAGAATCAAGCGAAGCGAATTACAGACTGAAAGCAGAAAAGCACATCATTCCGGCGTTTGGAAACATGAATTGCTGTCTTTTGAAAGCCAAAAATGTTTATGATTTTATAGAAAACAAGCTGAAAATCGGCTTATCTGCGCGTTATGTGGCAGATATTATTGTGCTACTGAAATCCGTGTATCGGTATGCAAGCCGAGTTTATGGTATAAATAACTGCCTTGAAGGTATTGTTATGCCGAAACGCACAAAGCCTGAGATCACAGTGCTGTCGAAGTCCGAGCAATCGCGGCTTATGGCGTATCTGAAAGAGGACTTTGATCTAAACGCTCTCGGTATTGCGCTGTCGCTGCATACCGGTATTCGTATTGGGGAGCTTTGTGCGCTACAATGGAGAGATATTGACCTCACAAACCGCACTATAACCGTAAGAAAGACCGTTCAGCGCATTAAGTGCTATGGCGGAAAGAACAAGACAAAGCTCGTTATCACAGAGCCGAAAAGCCAGTCCTCTGTGCGCGTTATCCCTATTCCCGATTGCCTTATTGTCATGCTCGAAAAGTTCAAGGATAACGCTGACAAGTATGTTCTGTCGGGCAAATACAGTCCCGTTGAGCCGAGAACAGTGCAGTACAGATTTGCGTCCGTGCTAAAAAAAGCAAATTTACCGTCAGTTCACTACCACAGCCTTCGTCACGCTTTCGCTACAAATTGCATTACTCTTGGATTCGATGTCAAGACCCTTTCCGAGATATTAGGACACAGCAGCGTTGAGATCACGCTTAACCGTTATGTGCATAGCTCGCTCGACCGGAAACGCGCTTGCATGGATATGATAAAATGGGCGGCTTGATTGTCATAGGTTCGTATTGCTACCGTAAATGTACTTCCGATAGATGCCGTAGTTATCGCATATTCTGATGATCTTGCAGTAAATGGACTATTTTACGAAAAATCGCGGTCATCAGAAAAAAGCTGTGATTATTATACCACAATCGCAGGTGAATATCTATCGGAGCGGAGGAAAATGCTGTGAAAAGCTGCTGTTTTACGGGACATAGGATATTGAAGGTTACTTCAGAGTTAGTTTCAAGGCTTCGGAATACGATAATTGATTTGTATAAACAAGGCGTGACTGAGTTTTACAATGGGGCAGCGCTGGGATTCGATCAACTTAGCTGCAAAGTTGTTATAGAGCTAAAAACTGAATATAGCTATATACACCTGCATTTGTTATTGCCATGCCCTGCCGAAGAGCAAATCAAGGGGTGGAACAAGGCACAGATAGCGGAGTACATGAAGATTCTGGACGAGGCAGACAGCGTGACCGTTCTCTCTGAGCATTATACCGAGGATTGCATGAAACGCAGGAATGAGCGGCTTGTCGAGCTTGCAGACTGTTGCGTGTGTTATTGCAATAACCGGCGAAGCGGTACTGGACAGACTGTGAAAATGGCTGAGAATAAGGGAATCCCGATCATTAACCTTTTCATAAAAATATAAAAAACCGAGACAAAATTGTTCCCGGCGGCTTCACAAAACACGTTATTCTATGATAATTGCCGTGAACAAGAAAAGTCACGGCAGATTACGCAAAACACGTTATTTTATGATAAAGTATATAGTAACTTATCTTTTACCAATAAATTATACCAAAATTGAAGCGTAAAGTCAACGGATTTTTCAAATTTTACAAATTTATCACAAATGTTTGTACAACTTGCACAAGTTGTGGTAAGATGTTTTTATGGAGGGTTGAAATATGTCTAAAAATAA
>JAGAHK010000422.1 GCA_017627115.1 Bacillota bacterium
AACCGATTCCCCTCACCTCCATCCAAAAGAAACGTAAAAGTGCCTAAAACTCGGTTTATCGGGTCTTAGGCACTTTTTGCGTAAATACGCATTTTTCTCTAATGCTTAAAAAAACTGCCATTCATACATAAAAACTGCCGTTCATACATATTCTGTTGAAAAAATCCCTTTCATTTGTTATATTATAGCAAACGACATTTTAACCAACTAAGGAAGTCCCCCGCTTCTAAAGCGGGGTGCTTACTTAAAATTCAGTGGGTCAGCACTTTTGCTGCGCAAAAGCCAGGCAAAGCCTGTCCGCATCTATCGTTGAGGTGCAATGTTCAAGCTCCCACTGAATTTGGAATTGCTTGCAATTCCGTTGGTTATGAATATGTAGCAGAAATTTATTTCTGCGGAATACGAATATCATTGACATTTCGGAATTGTCGTTTACGGTATAATTAAACCTGCCGCGAAAATCTACAACTACAAAAACAGAAAGGAGTGTAATGTATGAAAAGAAAGAATAAACTTACCGCCGCTATACTGACCTTTGCCCTGGCACTTACGCCTGTTGACCTTGTTTTTGGACACAACTTTTATGACCATGCCTACGGTGATATTGACGGCAGGATAGTATATCTTTCCGACAAAGACGAGCCTGCCCTTATCACACCCGAAAAATTCTATGTTTTCTCATCAAAGGGCACACTTGTTTACGATACGGATATACCTTGTGATGAAGTCAAAGCGATGTTTGCCGACGATACATCCGCATTTTATCTGACAGGCGAAACAAACGGCGATCATGTGACTTATTATCTGCACAAAATATCACGCGACGGCAAGAGAAAAAGCGGAAAAATGGAATTCCCGCCCAAATTGCGCGAAACAGACCCCGATTATACAGACAGTTTCACGCCATACAACACAAAGTATTCGTTTTATAAAAACTATGTGATGTTTGAAACCGTACCGCAAACGGAGAGCGGCATAAAATCTCCGCTGCATTTCGGCTTTGCCCGCAACAGCCTTGCTTCCATACTCAATCTTGAAGAAGATGTCGGCATAAAGGTCATACCGCAGCCTCCCGTTCAGCATCACGGCGGCAGCACATCAAGCGGCGGAGGAGGCGGCGGCAAAGGCAGCAGGTCCGACTATGACCCGCAAGTCTCATCTTCGCTCAATATAGGCGGCTACGATTCGGTGCATTACACATCATATCTTTATGATTATGCGCTTAAAGACAGCAGCGGCGTAAGCCTGCTTTTTCCGCAGGTATATGCGGACGGCAGCCTTATACATCAGATGCAAAACAACAATAGTTCGGGGCTTTTTATCTGCGAAAACGAGTACCCCGAAAGCACGGGAGACCCTTTGCCGAAATATACAAATCCGCGTCTTGTTGTCGAGTCATACGACAATGACAGTCTTGTAACGGGTGATATTTACGATTACCGCAACGGTATCATAGCCGTAGGCAAGGATGCGAACGCAAATTCGCAGGGTTTTAAAAATGCTTTTGTAGCGTTTTACGATCTTGATGTGAATAAGGGAAAAAAGTGTTTTATTACCGACTACACGCCAAATGACGGCATAAATGTCAGCACACCTTATATCAAGGTGTATAAAGGAAAAACTTATATTTTTCGGTATGAAACAAAAGAAGATAAAACAGTGCTGAAATACGGAAAACTCAATAAAAATGCAGAGCTTGAAAATGTTTGTGTGATAGATGACAAGGATATAATACCTGCCGAACCGATGATACGCGAAGACCTGCTTTATTATATCATACAAAAAGACGGGCAGTACAGCATAGCGAGAAAAAATTTCAAATAAAAAAAGCGGATCCCCTTAAACATCACCGCATAAAAAAGACGGAAAACGCAATGTTCTCCGTCTTTTATATTTGTTATCTTAATTATTATCAGATAAGTTCAAGAATAACTGTCTCTGCGCCGTCACCGCGTCTTGCGCCGACCTTGATCATTCTTGTGTAGCCGCCGTTTCTGTCAGCGTACTTGGGAGCGATCTCCTCGAAAAGCTTTTTAGCCATATCTACCTTAACTGTGTTGCTTCTTACCTTTCTGCCGTCAGCAGGAACCTCTGTTACAGGGTAAAGGTAAGCAAGGATCTTTCTTCTTGCGTTAAGACGGCTGGGCTGATCTTTCTTGATAGTCTTTTCAACTTCATCAAAAACAGTCACTTTCTTGCCGTTAACAACTTCCTTAACGCGCTTGCCTTCTGCATCCTTTTTAGCAACCTTTGCAGTTACCGTTACTTCATCAAAGTTATCCTTTTCCTTAACAGCAAGAGTGATAAGCTTCTCGGCAATGCTTCTGATCTCTTTAGCCTTTGCCTCGGTAGTTTCGATCTTGCCGCGGTATAATAAATTAGTAACCTGGTTACGAAGCAATGCCTTACGCTGGCTTGCTGTACGTCCCAGCTTTCTGTATCCAGACATTTGTAAACCTCCTTAATTATTCCTCACTCGGGCTTAAACTCAAGCCAAGCTCGGCCAACTTATTAAGTACTTCCTCAAGTGACTTACGTCCGAGGTTACGTACTTTCATCATATCTTCTTCTGTTTTGCTTGCAAGGTCTTCAACAGTGTTGATACCGGCACGCTTCAGGCAGTTGTAAGAACGTACCGAAAGGTCAAGTTCCTCAATGCTGAGTTCAAGCACCTTTTCTTTCTTGCCTTCTTCTTTTTCGACAAGTATCTCGGCATTTCTTGCGCTGTCGGACAAGTCCACAAAAAGATTGAGATGTTCGTTCAAAATCTTTGCGCCAAGGCTGACTGCTTCATCGGGTGCGATAGTACCGTCTGTCCAAACCTCAAATGTAAGCTTGTCATAATCGGTGATCTGACCTACACGCGTATCTTCCACACGGAAGTTAACACGTCTGACAGGAGTATAAAGAGAATCTACAGGGATCATACGAAGCGGCTGATCCGACCTTTTATTTTTAGACGCATCAACATAGCCGCGGCCCTTTGTAATGGTGATCTCGACAACAAGCCTGCTATCGGGACCGCCGCTCAAAGTTGCGATATGCAGATCGGGATTAAGTATCTCGATATCCGCATCGACCTTGATGTCGCTTGCCTTTACCTCACACTCGCCCGTAGCGTCGATATAAGCGATCTTGGGCTCGGGGCTGTCACTGTTGTTTTTGATAGCAAGATTTTTAAGATTGAGGATGATCTCAGTCACGTCTTCCTTAACACCGGGAATGGTGCTGAATTCGTGCAGGACGCCTTCTATCTTAACATTGCTTACAGCAGCGCCGGGTAAGGAAGAAAGCAATATTCTTCTCAAAGAGTTGCCAAGTGTGGTACCGTAGCCTCTTTCAAGCGGCTCTACCACAAAGCAGCCGTAGTTGGTGTCTTTTTCTGTAATCTCAATGCGAGGTTTCTCAAATTCAAACACTCTGTCCAACCTCCCTAATAGTCATTTTTAATAAAAAAGTATCAATAAACACTGTTAAACACAGCGGGATATTACTTGCTGTACAACTCGACGATAAGTGTTTCGTTAACAGGCAAGTCAAGCTGCTCTCTCTTGGGAAGTGCGTTTACACTGCCGCTGAGCTTGTCATGGTCAGCAGTTAACCATTCGGGAACTATTCTTGAAGATGTTACATCAAGAACATCCTTAAATCTCTGAAGATCCTTTTTGCTTTCCTTGATCTCGATAACATCGCCGACCTTTACCTGCTGTGAAGGGATGTTAGCCTTGCTGCCGTTTATTGTAACAAGATTGTGTCTTACGATCTGTCTTGCTTCCTTTCTTGTACGGCCGTAACCAAGTCTGTAAACAACGTTGTCAAGTCTTAATTCAAGAAGCATAAGAAGGTTTTCACCTGCGATGCCGTGCATCTTTTCAGCCTTCACATAGTAGTTTCTGAACTGCTTTTCAAGAACGCCGTATATAAACTTAACTTTCTGCTTTTCTTTTAACTGAACGCCATATTCACTTAACTTACGCATATTTCTCTTGCGGCGGCTTGCTTTCTTGCTTGAACCAAGAACAGCAGGCTCAATGCCCAAGTATCTGCATCTTTTAAGGATAGGACCCATATCTCTAGCCATTTATAAGTACCTCCGTTATTATCCTAAAACAAATTAAACTGTAACAATTATACTCTTCTTCTCTTAGGCGGTCTGCATCCGTTGTGAGGAACGGGTGTTACGTCCTTGATCATTGTTACATCAAGACCTGCTGCCTGTAAAGCACGGATAGCTGCTTCACGTCCGCTGCCGGGTCCCTTTACGAAAACTTCAACTGTCTTTAAGCCGTAATCCTTTGCAGCGCCTGCTGCCTTCTCGGCTGCCATCTGTGCAGCATAAGGAGTGGACTTTCTTGAACCTCTGAAACCAAGCTCGCCTGCGCTTGCCCATGAAAGAGCGTTGCCTGCGGCATCTGTTATCGTTACGATTGTGTTATTAAAAGTTGACTGAATGTGTGCAGCACCGCGTTCAACGACCTTTTTGTCACGGCGGCGGCGTCCGACAGTCTTCTTAACTGCTTTCTTAGCCATTTAAATGTACCTCCTAAATCAAATTGAATCGGTTAATTATTTCTTCTTGTTTGCAACAGTCCTTCTGGGACCCTTACGTGTACGAGCGTTCGTCTTTGTCTTCTGTCCTCTTACGGGAAGACCCTTTCTGTGACGAATACCTCTGTAGCAGCCGATTTCAACCAATCTCTTGATATTAAGAGCGATCTCACGTCTTAAATCACCTTCAACAGTCTGTGTTTCAGCGATGACGTCACGAATTTTCGCAACTTCTTCATCTGTAAGGTCTCTTACTCTTGTATCAGGGTTTACGCCTGCTTCTGCAAGTATTCTGTTTGAGCTTGCGCGTCCGATACCGTAAACATAAGTAAGACCAATTTCAATTCTTTTTTCTCTCGGTAAGTCTACACCCGCTATACGAGCCATATACTTATTGCACCTCCTGGTTTAATTTACGCCGTCTTAACGGCACGATCGTTACTGCTGCGATTGACCGACCGCAGCGTCGAGATTTGTTATCAAATGCGTTTCATCGGACAGCCGCTTCCTTTGAAACAAGTGTGAGCAAGAGCCATTTCGGAAGCCCTTGCCTCAGTACCCAAGGCATATCGGGGTATCTGACCCCTCAAAACCATATTAATTTATTTGATGTCAAACCAATTTATAGTATACCAAACGGGACAGCATAAATCAAGTGTTTTTTTCATTTTTTACAAAAAAAAATTACCAAAAATAGCCGAATTTTTGCCCCTAAATGAGGTAATTTCTGCCACATTGAACAAGAAATATCAAGATGTGACACAGGGCAGACTATATTTAGTGGTTTGCGGCATCGCTGCGCTCGCCCGTCTGGCGAAAAGCAGGCTTTTCTCCGGCGATGTTGTCGCTATGCGGCAACGAGCATACTTCAATAAAGCAAAAAGAGACCCCCCTTGCGGAGATCTCTCTTTTTAATTTCTAATATTAAAAATTAATTATATCAATACCTTATGCGGCAAAGATCAGCCCTGCTTCTGCTTATGCTTGGGGTTGTCGCAGATAATTCTAACTGCGCCTTTTCTTCTGATAACTCTGCACTTTTCGCACATGGGTTTAACTGATGGTCTGACTTTCATTTCTATTCTCCTTTCACTTATCTCTCCAGGTAATCCTGCCTTTGGACAGATCGTAGGGTGACATTTCAACGCGAACCTTGTCACCCGGGATTATCTTGATAAAGTTCATACGCAGTTTACCGGAAATATGAGCAAGAATTTTATGTCCATTTTCAAGCTCTACCTGAAACATAGCATTTGGAAGTTTTTCGAGGACGGTGCCCTCAACTTCTATTACATCGTTTTTAGCCAAGGCTTATAACCTCCTACTTTCGATAAGTTTCTAACGCCTTACGAATATCGGCATCAAGCAGATATTCATTATCATTAAGTTTACGGTTTATTGTCATATCGACATTTTTGGTTATCTGAACGTGTATTTTTTTCTTTTTCTTTGGTTTTTCAAGCCTGCGCAGCCTGCCATCGACAAGATACACATAGGTATCATCGCAATCGACCACAATAAAGGGCAGCGCCTTGTCACGTCCGCTTTTAGAAAATACCACTTGACCTTTTGTACACAAAATATGTTCCTCCCTTAAATATTTACTTAAATATTTTTAAAAATATAAATATTTGCTAATGAGTGTCATATTTACCGCGGGCCAAACGGCAAAATTTATCCCTGCACGAAGCCGTATGCAACCAAATGATTCAGCGGCTTTTGCAAACTTATCACGGCAACAGACTTTTTACGCCTCAAGAGCTGCAACGACCTTTTTGAATATCTCGTCGATATCGCCTGTGCCGTCAACCTCAAAGAGGATGCCCTTGTTCTTGTAATAGTCTATTACCGGAGCAGTTGTTTCATGGTATACCTTCAAACGGTTAACAACTGTTTCCTCATTATCGTCTTTACGCTGGATAAGTGCTTCACCGCAGGAGTCGCACACGCCCTCTGCCTTTGGCGGATTGTACTTGATGTGGAACATCTGTCCGCACTTGGGGCAGCCGCGTCTGCCTGTCATTCTGTCAACGATTACAGAATCGTCAACATTGAAGCAAACTACCTTGTCAAGCTCGCCCGTGATAGCGCCCAGACCTTCTGCCTGTGCAACATTTCTGGGGTAGCCGTCAAGGATATAGCCGTTTTTGCAGTCATCTTCCTTGATGCGCTCTGCAAGCATAGCAGAAACTATATCATCGGATACAAGACCGCCTGCATTCATTATCTCGCTGACTTTTTTGCCGAGCTCCGTGCCCTGCTTCATCTGCTCTCTTAAAAGATCGCCTGTGGAGATATGTGCAATATTAAAATATTTGGAAAGTTTTTTTGCCTGTGTTCCTTTGCCTGCGCCGGGGCAGCCGATAAGAACAAGTTTCATAGCCGTTACTTCCTTTCAAAACAGGCTATGTTTTTCCGCAGCCTGTGCGAAAAAACATATACCTAAAATGCAATTTACTTTTTGCGGCTTTATCGCCGAAAGCTTAGCTTAAAAAGCCCTTGTAGTGACGCATAAGCATCTGAGCTTCAAGCTGCTTAACTATTTCAAGCGCAACACCCGTTACGATCAGAAGTGTTGTACCGCCGAAAGATACGTTGATGTTGAATATCTTTTCAAGCAGGATGGGCACAAGCGCGATAAACGCATATGCACAGGCACCGATAAGAGATATTCTGTCAACTACGTTCTGTATATAATCGGAGGTCGGCTTACCGGGTCTGATACCGGGCACGAAACCGCCGCTCTTTTTGATGTTTTCCGCAACTTCAACGGGATTGAAAGCAAAACCCGTATAGAAGAATGTAAAGCAGAAGATCAAAATTACATAAAGCACTGCGCCAACGGGATGTGATGTGCTTAAATATCTTGCTACCGTTTCAAGCGCAGGAATGTGGAACAGCTGATTGATAGTATAAGGGAACTGCAATAAGCTGATCGCGAAGATGATGGACATAACGCCCGCAATATTTACCTTGATGGGGATATATGAGCTCTGACCGCCGATATATCTGCGTCCCACCATTTTCTTGGAATACTGTACGGGGATACGTCTTTCACCGTCCTGAATAAAGATAACGAATACCATTACCACAAGAAGTACGGCAATGATAGCTGCAACCTTTACCCAGCCTGCTGCGCCGTTTGTGGCGCCGACAGTGTAGAGGGCGGCAACACCGCTTGCAAGACCCGAAAGGATATTTGCAAAGATAAGGAAGGAAGCACCGTTGCCGATACCGACTTCCGTGAGTTTTTCACCCATCCACATTACGAATATAGTACCTGTTACCATAGTAACAAGCGCCATGATATATACAAAGAAGTTCTGATGAATGAAAGCTGTGTGTACGGTATAAACCTGACCGCAGCCCTGAAGAAGCGAAAGTATAACGGCAGCAACACGAGTGTACTGGTTGATCTTTCTTCTGCCTTCTTCGCCTTCTTTGTTAATTTGTTCAAGTTTTGGAATAGCAACCGTCAAAAGCTGCATAATGATAGATGCGTTGATGTACGGTCCGATACCCATAGCGAACACCGTGCCGTAATTACCGCCGGCTATCATCTGATACAAACTGCTGTTGCCCATTTCGCCCACCTTTGAAAGGTCAAGACCGGGTACCGGCAGATGTGTACCTATTCTGAAAATGAACAGAACAAGAAGCATATATAAAAGCCTTGTTCTTGTTTCTTTTATTTTAAACGCATTTATCAAAGTAGAGAACAAATCAGATCACCTCAGCTTTTCCGCCGGCTGCTTCAATTTTCTCTATTGCAGATTTGCTGAATACTTGTTTTCTGTGTGCGTTCTTCTTTTCGTTAGGGGTTTTATTGCCCTTGATCTCGGGAAGCTGAACAGTGAACTTCTTTGTCACCTCACCGTTGCCGAGAATTTTAATACCGTCGCCGGGATGTGAAACAAGACCCTTTGACTGAAGTGCCTCAACAGTGATAACATCGCCGCTTTCAAAAACGCTGTTAAGAAGACCTACGTTGATTGCTACGATATCCTTTGAATTGATGCACTGGAAACCTCTTTTGGGTATTCTTCTGTAAAGAGGCATCTGACCGCCTTCAAAGCCGGGTCTTACACCGCCGCCTGAACGTGCGTTCTGACCCTTATGACCCTTGCCGGCTGTCTTGCCGTTGCCCGAGCCGTGGCCTCTGCCTCTGCGGAAGCTGTTTGATGTTGAGCCTTCGGCAGGCTTTAAATCATATAATTTCATCTCTGATGCCCTCCCCTATTAAATCTCTTCAACTTTAACAAGATGCTGCACCTGCTTGATCATACCTCTTACAGCTGCATTGTCCTGATGCTCTGCGCTGCTGTGAAGCTTGTTTAAACCAAGTGCCTGAACTGTCTTTTTATGTTTAGGGATCGCACCTATTGTAGACTTTACTAAAGTAACTTTTAATGCCATTTCAATAATCCCCCTTAGCTCATTATTTCTTCAACAGTCTTGCCGCGAAGTCTTGCTACTGTCTCGGGTGATGTAACATTTGAAAGACCTTCAAGTGTAGCGCAAACTACGTTCTTCTTGTTACGTGAACCCAGGGACTTTGTTCTGATGTTCTTGATACCTGCAAGCTCGATAACCGCACGAGCGGGACCGCCTGCGATGATACCTGTACCTTCGGGAGCCGGCTTAAGCAATACGCTTGAGCTGCCGAACTTGCCGTAGATCTCATGGTAAATACTGTTGTTTTCGTTTCTTTCAACGTAGATAAGGTTCTTCATTGCATCTTCCTTGCCCTTGCGGATAGCATCGGGAATTTCGGTTGCCTTGCCTAAGCCTACGCCAACATGACCGTTCTCATCGCCAACTACCACTAATGCGGTAAAACGGAAAGTACGACCACCCTTAACAACCTTTGTTACTCTTTTGAGAGTAACTACTTTATCCTGCAAATCAAGGGTACTTGCATCGATTTTATTTCTCACGATTAATTTACCTCCCTATTAGAATTGGAGACCGGCTTCTCTGGCAGCCTCGGCTAATGCCTGGATCTTGCCCTGATAAATATATCCGCCGCGGTCAAATACTACTGTTGTAATGCCCTTTGCTGCTGCCTTCTTTGCAACAGCTTCGCCAACTGCCTTAGCAGCCTCAACATTGTTTGTATATTCAAGCTTTGACTTTATGTCAGCTTCCATTGTGGATGCTGCACAAAGTGTGTTGCCTACTGTATCATCAATGATCTGAGCATAGATGTGTGAGTTGCTTCTGAAAACTGCAAGCCTCGGCTTTTCAGCTGTGCCCGAGATCTTGTTGCGCAGTCTGTAGTGACGCTTAGCTCTTGCATCTGCTCTTGATGGCTTTCTAATCATAGAGATCTCACTCCTTTATCCTAATTCTTACTTCTTACCTGTTTTACCGACTTTACGTCTGATAGTTTCCGTAGCATACTTGATGCCCTTGCCCTTATAAGGCTCGGGAGGTCTCTTTGTTCTGATCTCTGCTGCGAACTGACCAACCTTTTCCTTATCGATACCGGAAACAGTGATCTTGTTGTTGTTCTCAACTGTTGTTGTGATGCCCTCGGGGTCGATCATTTCAACGGGGTGAGAGTAACCAAGTGTTAAAGTAAGCTTGTTGCCTGCCTTTGCAGCTCTGTAGCCGACACCGTTTATTTCAAGCACCTTGCTGTAACCGTTTGTAACACCCTCTACCATGTTGGCAATAAGTGTTCTGGTCAAGCCGTGAAGTGACTTGCTTCTCTTTAAATCGTTGGGACGTGTTACGATAACTTCTGCGCCCTCAACCTTTACTTCAAGATCATCTACCAACTTACGTGTTAATGTACCCTTGGGGCCCTTAACAGTAATCACATTGCCATCTTCAAGCTTAACTTCAACGCCTGCGGGAATGGCAACGGGTAATTTACCTATACGTGACATTCAAAAACCCTCCTTATTACCAAACGTAGGCGATAACTTCGCCGCCGACGCCAAGCTTTCTTGCTTCCTTGTCGGTGATAACGCCCTTGTTTGTTGAAACAATGGCAATACCCATACCGCCAAGTACTCTCGGCATATCTTCTGAACTTGTGTAGAAACGAAGGCCGGGCTTGGAAATTCTCTTGATACCCGAAATTACCTTCTCATTCTTATCTTTACCGTATTTTAATGTGATGCGCATAGTTTTCTTTACGCCGTCTTCAATTATTTCATAACCCTGTACATAGCCTTCCTTTGTTAAGATGTCAGCTATAGCAACTTTCATCTTGCTTGAAGGAACGTCTACTGTATTGTGCTTTGCAGTATTAGCGTTTCTTATTCTTGTAAGCATATCTGCAATAGGATCGCTCATTGACATTAAAAAAACCTCCTTTCAATTACCAGCTTGCCTTCTTGACACCGGGGATTTGACCTTTATAAGCTAATTCACGGAAGCATACTCTGCAAATGCCGAACTTTCTTAAAACAGAATGCGGTCTGCCGCAGATACGGCAGCGTGTATATGCTTGAGTGGAAAATTTAGGCTTTTTAGCCTGCTTGATCTTCATAGATGTTTTAGCCATAACCTTATTTCTCCTCCCTTATTTCTTAAATGGCATACCGAATAATCTGAGAAGCTCTCTTGCTTCCTCATCGGTCTTAGCGGTTGTAACGAATACTATATCCATACCTCTGATCTTGTCGATCTTGTCGTAACGGATCTCGGGGAACATAAGCTGCTCTTTAACGCCGAGTGTGTAGTTGCCTCTGCCGTCAAAGCTCTCTGCGCTTACGCCGCGGAAGTCACGAACTCGGGGAAGTGCAAGATTGATAAGTCTGTTAACAAAGCTGTACATCTTCTCGCCTCTTAATGTTACCTTGCAGCCGATAGGCATACCTGCACGCAGCTTGAAGGCAGCGATGGACTTTTTAGCCTTTGTAACGATGGGCTTCTGACCTGCAATGATAGTCATATCGCCAACAGCGCTCTCAATTGCCTTTGCGTTTTCCTTTGCTTCGCCAAGACCCATGTTGATAACAACCTTTTCGATCTTGGGAACTTCCATTTTATTCTTATATGAAAACTTCTTGATCATTGCATCAACGATCTCGCTCTCATAATATTCTCTTAATGCGTTCACTGTTTGATTGCCTCCCTTCGGTATCAGTCGATCAGATCGCCTGACGGTCTTGCAACACGCTTTTTCACGTTCTTGCCGTCAACAACTTCAACCGTATAACCAATTCTTACAGGCTTACCCTTGTAAAGATACATTACATTGGATACATCAAGCGCAGCTTCCTTTGTAACGATGCCGCCTGCCTGCTGTGCGTTGCCCTTTGTGTGTTTCTTTATCATGTTAACGCCTTCAACGATAACTTTGCCTTTTTCATGGTCGATCTTGAGCACCTTGCCCTGTTCGCCCTTGCACTTGCCTGCAATTACCTGAACTTTATCGCCCTTTTTAATTTTCATTGAACCTTACCTCCTTATAATACTTCGGGAGCAAGAGACAATATCTTCATATACTGCTTCTCACGAAGCTCTCTTGCTACAGGTCCGAAAATACGAGTACCTCTTGGGTTCTTGTCATCCTTGATAATAACAGCAGCGTTTTCATCAAACTTGATGTATGAGCCGTCGGGTCTTGCAGCGCCCTTTACGGTACGAACTACAACAGCCTTAACTACCTCACCTTTTTTAACAACGCCGCCTGGTGTTGCATCTTTAACAGTAGCAACTATAACATCACCGATGTTTGCATATCTTCTGGTCGAACCGCCCAGAACTCTGATACATAACAATTCTTTAGCACCCGAGTTGTCGGCAACGACCAATCTGCTTTCCTGCTGAATCATTTAAAATCCTCCTTATCGAGAAAGCCAAGTGCTTTCTCCTGTCTCGATTTCCGAAGAAATTACTTAACCTTTTCAACGATAGATACAAGTCTCCATCTCTTGTCCTTTGAGAGAGGTCTTGTTTCCATAACCTTAACACGGTCGCCGATCTGGCACTCATTGTTTTCATCGTGTGCCTTTAATTTGTAAGTCTTCTTAACGATCTTATTGTATAACGGATGTCTTACGTTATTCTCAACAGCTACAACGATAGTCTTGTCCATCTTGTTGCTGATTACTTTACCGATTCTTGTTTTACGAAGATTTCTTTCCACTTAGATGTCCTCCTTCCGTGTTAAAATCTTATGCGTTAGTCTTCTGAGTAATTATTGTCTGGATCCTTGCAATGTTCTTGCGTACTTCGGAAATTCTTGCTGTATTACTCAACTGGTTTGTAGCATTCTGAAATCTTAAATTAAATAATTCCTTTTTAGCATCGACTAAATCCTGATTTAACTCTTCGATAGTCTTGCTTCTAAGTTCTTCTACGAAATTCTTAGTCTTCATTATTATTCACCTTCCACTTCCAAATCAGCACGAGATACGATCTTACACTTGATAGGTAACTTGTGTACCGCAAGACGTAAAGCTTCTCTTGCAATTTCTTCGCTTACGCCGGCGATCTCAAACATTACTCTGCCGGGCTTAACAACGGCTACCCAATACTCGGGTGAACCTTTACCTGAACCCATTCGTGTTTCAGCGGGCTTTTCTGTGATAGGCTTGTCGGGGAAGATCTTGATCCAAACCTTACCGCCACGCTTGATATATCTTGTCATAGCAATACGGGCAGCCTCTATCTGGTTGGAAGTGATCCAGCTGGGCTCCATTGCTACGATACCGTATTCACCGTAAGTAATCTTATTGCCTCTCATAGCCTTGCCTGTCATACGGCCTCTGAACTGCTTACGTCTTTTAACTCTTTTTGGCATTAACATTACTCAACACTCCCTTCCTTTTTAGCTGCTTTCTTTGCAGGAAGAACCTCACCCTTGTAGATCCATACTTTAACGCCGATCTTACCGTAAGTTGTGTTAGCTTCCGCAAAACCGTAGTCGATATCTGCTCTTAAAGTCTGAAGAGGTATAGTACCGTCATGATAGCTTTCGCTTCTTGCCATTTCGGCACCGCCTAAACGACCCGAACAAGCTGTCTTGATACCCTTTGCGCCAAACTTCATTGTTCTGCTCATAGCAGACTTCATTGCACGGCGGAAAGTGATACGGTTTTCAAGCTGCTTTGCTATATCCTCTGCAACAAGCTGAGAGTCAAGCTCGGGCTTCTTGATCTCTTCAATATTGATCATAACCTTCTGTGCAGTCATCTTCTGAAGCTCTGTGCTGAGTTCCTGGATGGAAGCACCGTTGCGGCCGATGATGATACCGGGCTTTGATGTATTGATAGTGATCTTTACTCTTTCGTTATTTCTTTCAATGCTTACTCTTGAAACACCAGAGTTAGCTAACTTGTTTTTGATAAAAGTTCTAAGCTTGTTATCTTCAACCAAGAAGTTTGCGTAATCCTTCTTATCGGCATACCATGTTGAATCCCAATCCTTGATGATACCGACTCTTAAACCATGTGGATTTACTTTCTGACCCATTTGGCTTTAACCTCCTTATTTCACATCTAAGTATATTGAAATGTGAGCAGTCTTTTTGTTAATTCTGTAAGCTCTGCCCTGAGCTCTGGGGCGGATTCTCTTGAGAGTCGGACCCTGGTTAGCTGCAACATCAGCAACATACAAATCGTTTCTGTTTAACTCCAAGTTGTTCTCTGCATTAGCGATTGCAGATTTTAAAACCTTTGCTATTATTTCAGCAGCGTATCTGGGAGAGTAAGCAAGGATAGCTTCTGCTTCGTCAACGCCCTTACCTTTTATCTGGTTTAAAACTATTCTGGCCTTTGTGTCGGAAACGCGAACGAACTTTGCGTGTGCCTGAGCACGTCTGTCCTTATTCTGTTCGTTTCTTTCCTTCTTAATTTGGCTTCTGTGTCCCTTTGCCATTTTAAGGCTCCTCCTTCCGAAATTAATTAATTTCTTCTATATAAATTAATTACAAATTAATTGTGAAAATTATCTGACTTTGGACTTCTTCTCTGCGTCCTTGCCGTGACCTCTGTAAGTTCTTGTTAAAGCAAATTCGCCTAACTTGTGACCTACCATATCCTCTGTGATATATACGGGTACGTGCTTTCTTCCGTCATGAACGGCGATAGTGTGACCGATCATTTCGGGGAAGATAGTAGAACGACGAGACCATGTCTTGATAACATTTTTTGTGTTTGCCTCATTCTGTGCAACAACCTTTTTCATAAGGTGATCGTCACAAAAAGGACCTTTTTTAAGTGATCTGCTCATTTATCCATGACCTCCATTATTTGTTTCTTCTGCGGATAATCATCTTATCGCTGGCCTTATGCTTCTTTCTTGTCTTGTAACCAAGAGCAGGCTTGCCCCAAGGAGTACAAGGTGCCGGACGACCGATAGGTGCGCGGCCTTCACCACCACCGTGAGGGTGATCGTTGGGGTTCATAACAGAACCTCTTACTGTAGGTCTGATACCCATGTGACGCTTCTTACCAGCCTTACCGATGTTGATAAGCTCGTGGTCGCCGTTGCCTACTGCGCCGATAGTTGCGCGGCAGTCAATGGGAAGAAGTCTCATTTCGCCGGAGGGAAGTCTTACTGTTGCATACTTGCCTTCCTTAGCCATAAGCTGAGCAACGTTGCCGGCCGAACGTACAAGCTGTCCGCCTGCACCGGGCTTCATTTCGATATTGTGGATCTCGGAACCAACGGGGATAGCTCTCATAGGAAGAGCGTTGCCTATTCTTACTTCGGCATCGGGACCGTTCATGATAGTGTGACCGATCTTAAGACCGTTGGGAGCAAGGATGTATCTCTTTTCACCGTCTGCATAAACAACAAGCGCGATGTTTGCTGTTCTGTTAGGATCGTACTCGATAGCTGTTACCTTGCCGGGGATACCGTCTTTGTTTCTCTTGAAATCAATGATTCTGTATTTCTTCTTTGCACCGCCGCCGATGTGACGAACAGTTATTTTACCCTGATTGTTTCTGCCTGCGGTGGATTTGATGTGTACCGTAAGGCTTTTCTCGGGAGTAGATTTTGTTATTTCGTTGAAGTCAGACACTGTCATCTGTCTTCTTGAAGGTGTATAAGGCTTAAATCTCTTAATACCCATTTGTTACACTCCTTTTCTTTTAATTCTCTGCACTGCCGTGCAATAACTCTATATCTCGGTTTATATTATAAACCCTGGAAAATTTCGATTTCCTTGCTGTCCTCTGCAAGCTGAACGATAGCTTTCTTTCTGTTGTTTGTTTTGCCAACAGTATAGCCGCGTCTCTTTGTCTTGCCGTTAAGGTTCATTGTGTTTACCTTTGCAACCTTTGTACCCTCAAACATCTTTTCAACAGCCTGCTTGATCTGGATCTTTGTTGCATCTGTGTGTACATAAAAAGTGTACTTCTTGTCAGCCATCTCGTTCATACTTTTTTCAGTAACAACGGGCTTTAAAATAACGTCATAATACTTTATATCTGCCATTATGCGCACACCTCCTGCATCTTCTCAACAGCTGCCTTTGTAACAACCATTGAATCAAACTTGATAATGTCGTAAACATTTATCGTATTTACGGAAGCTGTCTTAACAGTGGGGATGTTTCTTGCGGAAAGAACTGCATTCTTGTTGCCGTCTTCAACAACAACGAGTGCCTTGTTTACATTAACGTTCTTTAATACTGCCGCAAATTCCTTTGTCTTTGCTTCCTTGAAACTTAATTCGTCGATAACTACGAAGCTGCCCTCGTTTACCTTTGTTGTAAGAGCAGACTTAAGAGCAAGTCTCTTTACCTTCTTGTTTAACTTGAAGGAGTAGTCTCTGGGCTTGGGAGCGAATACAACGCCGCCGCCTGTCCACTGGGGAGCACGGATAGAGCCCTGTCTTGCACGGCCTGTGCCCTTCTGTCTCCAGGGCTTTCTGCCGCCGCCGCGAACCTCTGCGCGTGTAAGTGCACTCTGTGTGCCCTGTCTCTGATTTGCAAGGTACTGAACAACTGCCTGATGCATTACGTGTTCATTTACCTCTACCGCAAAAATATCATCATTCAAATCTATAGAACCAACTTCGCTTCCGCTCATGTTGAATACTTTAACATTTGCCATTAGGTTTATCCTCCTTTACGTAATCTCAAGCCTTAACGCTGTTTTTGATTACAAGCACAGAGCCCTTGCTGCCGGGAACAGCACCCTTGATAAGAAGTAAGTTCTTCTCTGCATCTGCACGAACAACTTCAAGGTTTTGTACCGTTACCTGAACCGAACCCATGTGACCTGCCATCTTCTTGCCCTTCTTTACCTTACCGGGTGTTGTTGCGGAACTTAAAGAACCTACACCTCTGTGGTACTTGGAGCCGTGCGCCATAGGACCTCTTGACTGACCATGTCTTTTGATAGGACCCTGATAGCCTTTACCTTTTGAGATGCCTGTTGCATCGACCTTATCGCCTGCTGCAAAAACATCTGCCTTGATCTCACTGCCGACTTCGTAAGCCGAAGTGTCGTCAAGTCTCAATTCCTTGAGAACCTTTGTAGGAACAACGCCTGCCTTTTCAAAGTGACCCTTCATAGGCTTGTTGACTTTCTTTGCCTTAACTTCGCCAAAGCCAACCTGGATAGCATTGTATCCGTCGTTTTCTTCTGTTTTCTTCTGTGTTACAACACAAGGGCCTGCTTCCAGAACGGTTACGGGAATAAGTAAGCCGTTTTCAGCGAAAATCTGTGTCATACCAATTTTCTTAGCAACTATTGCCTTCTGCATAACTTTACCTCCATAATAAACTTTACAGCGGATCATTCTTAAAGAACGATCATTCTACAGTTTATACCGGTCAGAATTTATATCTGCTTATTGTAATATAAAATAATCTACCTATATAAACCATTTTGTTGGGTTAATTTCTTTTGTTGTGAATCTGTGATTCTTAATTACATGACTTTTAATGTAATATCTACACCCGCGGGCAAGTCAAGACGTCTTAAAGCGTCGGCTGTCTTTGCTGTAGGCATAAGAATATCAATCAGTCTTTTGTGTGTTCTGAGCTCAAACTGTTCTCTGGAGTCCTTGTACTTGTGTACCGCACGGAGGATAGTAACAACTTCCTTCTTTGTGGGTAACGGAATAGGACCGCTGATTTTAGCACCTGTTTTCTTTGCTGTTTCAACTATCTGAGCAGCAGACTGGTCGATCAACTTGTGATCGTAAGACTTGAGACTGATTCTAATCTTCTGATTAGCCATAAAAAAAGTCCCCTCCTTTTCGCACTTTTCTGAATTTAGTCAGTACGACAAGTGGTGACTGCACACACATCCGCGCGTTTCCTTTTGCAACTCCGACCGAAATGGTCTTTAAAAACCGCGCACTATTATGCAGTGACCTTGTCGCCCGTTTTCTTGAACCGGACATTGCTCCGCGGAAAAACCCTTTCGGCAACCTCCCGCATCATCGCTCTTAATGTCACAACACGTTTATTATACACTATCAAACACCCGATTTCAAGCACTTTTTTTCGTTTTTGGCTCAAAAATTTTTACAAAATTTACAAAATTCAAACTTGATTTTCGGTCAAAACGCACAAAACCAATTTTTAGAAACTAAATACAAAAGCCCTGCCACAAGATATAGGGGCAGGGCACGGTTTCGCCCTGCGGATTAAAAAAGCCGCAAAGTGTTGCATTAGCCTTGCCTCCCCTTTTTCAGGGGAGGGGGGACCGCGCGCAGCGTGGTGGAGGGGTTTACTTGCAACGGCTTTAGTGTTGTATAACGGGTGAGCATCAACAATCGCAAACCCCTCAGTCAGCCTACGGCTGCCAGCTCCCCTGATCGCTGCGCTAAAGGGGAGGGGGACCGCGCGCAGCGTGGTGGAGGGGTTTACTTGCAACTGCTTTAGTGTTGTATAACGGTATTCAACAACAACCGCAAACCCCTCAGTCAGCCTTCGGCTGCCAGCTCCCCTGATCGCTGCGCTAAAGGGGAGC
>JAGAHK010000423.1 GCA_017627115.1 Bacillota bacterium
GGAACAACAATACACGTTGACGGGAATGTAATGGAAGGCTATAACAGCATAGGTCAAAATAACTGGCTTGGCGTTTCAAATATCGGTTACGGAACAAAATGCGAAAGCATTTCGGACGGCTTTACTGACGACAAGGGAACTCTTTGGCGCAATGACCAATATATATCGGATTATCCCGTAAATACTCAGACTGCGGAAGATGCGTACAATACGGTCTTGGAAAATGTCGGCGCAAGCTATTTCAGGGATGATACCGACCAAAGGATAATAAATGACGTTATCAACGGCACTATGCAGACGGGGCATACTTCGGGCTATGGGCTTATCGACTCACCCGATGATGTCGGTGGTTATACGCCTTTGCATGGCACGAAGAAACTTGACACAGACAGCGACGGCATACCCGATGAATGGGAACAGGCAAACGGACTTGACCCAAATGCTTTTGACAGTGTCAATATAGCTGCAAACGGTTATACAAACCTTGAAAACTATGCAAATGACATAATAAAAGGTCATAGCGAAAAATATGATGTTGATTTTGATGAATTAAAAGCATTGATAAAAAAGGCAGAGAATGCCGACTCTATGTTTTTCTCGTCAAAAGATTGGGAAACCTTGCAGGATAAACTTGCACAGGCAAAAAGAATTTATGACCTTACCGCACCTACACAGGCGCAGGTAGATAATGCGGCCGCCGAATTAAAAACCGCACTTGATACACTTATAATGTCTGACGAGGAATATCTTAAAGCCGCAATAGAAAAAGCGGAACTTACAGACACTATTCCCTATACAAAAGAAAGCGTAGAATTACTGAATAAGGCTGTTTTGGACGGAAAGAAAGCACTTGAAGAAAAGGATGAAGAAAACTATAAGACACTTGCCGATGATATTTATTCTGCGGTCAATTCATTGAAATACGGTACAAAAAAGGCACTTCTTGACGAGATAGACCGCATAAAAGCAATGGATCTAAGCTATTTGACAGAGGACTCTCAAAGCAGAATAAAAACCGCTTTGAATAATGCCGAAAAGGTCTATAAAAACGCTGATGCAACAGATGAAGAAATAGATCTCGCAGTACAAAGTGTTATTGAAATAGTAACTCTCGGAAGATACGAGCGAAAAAACAAAGGTGAAGTTATTGCTTTGCAGGATTTTGAATCCAACGAAAATACGGAAGTTTTCCATTCACGTTTCGGAAACTACAGGATAATTACAACGCAAGGAACGGGGTCAAATCAAACATCGGTAGCGACCAATGAAGCTATGGGCAGCGGCAGTGCATGGCCTTATGTATGCGATTTTCCGTATACTCCCGAACATTTTATTGTATCGGCAGATTTAAAAGTTGATAAATTGGAAAATAAGAGTTACCCGTTGACCTTGGATCCCTACAAGACAGTAAGCGATACTTATCTTGAAAGTATGGAACGATATATATCGGCATTTGACGATTGGGGAACTTTGTCAATAGAAGTTGATAAGAAAAAGGGTATTATACGATATTATATTAATGATATACAGATAGACGAAGAACGAATATCATCGCCTGATTTCAATAGTGCTTATTTAATGAGAAACAATAGCAGTGATATTATTTTTTATGATAATTTCACATTGACGGCACTTGATAACGAACGATTTGTGATAGGTGATGCAGATGCAGACGGAGTTTTGACTGCAAGTGATTCAGCAATGGTTTTACAGAAAGTTCTTGTATCAACTTTCACTCTGCCTATCGAAAACGAGACCGATGATTATCTGTACTATATAGATACAGATGCGGACGGTGTGATAACCGCAAGTGATTCATTGATGATATTACAAAAAGTTCTTGTCAGTACATACACAATGCCTGCCGAATTGATAACCACAACCGAAACCACAACCGAATCAACCACAGAGACCACTACCGAAACGACCACGGAAGAAACCACCACCGAGACCACCACGGGCGATACTTATTATCCGTATAAGACTGCAAACGGAACAATTTTCGTCGATCTTATAAACGGAATGATCGTTGACTGTGCGGATGATTATACGGGCGGCAGACTTCCCGAACAGGTAAACGGAACACAAATTACAAGAGTATCGGGAAAAGCTTTTGAAAACTCGAATATAGAAGAAATTATTATTCCCGAAAACTATACCGTGATCGAAAGTGCGGCTTTCCGCGGCAGCAAAAAGCTTAAAAAAGCTGTCTTTGAAAACAGTATGGCAGCAGTGTACAATGATACTTTCAGAAACTGCACTTCCCTGAATGAAGTTATACTGCCCGAAACACTGCGTATTATAAACGATAACGCTTTTTTGGGCTGTGCGGCTCTGAAAGAGATCGTTATACCAAACAGTGTAATGCGCTTTGGCAAAAATATTGCCGACAAAAACTGCATTTTATATGTAAGCACCGAAACGGCGGCAAACTATGCCGAACAGAATGGGTATGAGTATGTTTATGCTGTGAAAAGTGCAGAATAAAAATATTCTTGACAAAAGAGGGCGCTGCATTAAGCTTCGCCCTCTTGTTTTCAGTGATTATGTTCGTGGTCATGTTCATGCTCACAGTCGTGGTCGTGGTGTTCGTGTTCCTCGCCGAATTCATCGTCAACATTTATCAGACCCATATCATCAAGTATTTCAAGTATATCGCCATAGGCTATAATGCGCGCTTCCTCGTCTTTGAGTCCGTCAAGCGCATATACTATATAATCGTGCATTTCCGTCGGTGAAACGTGTACGGGCACAAGGTCAATAAAACTCTGCTTTATCTGCTTTCGCTCCGCTGCGGGGAGACCTTCGCATTTCTCATTGACCATATCCACTATCTCTTTTATCGTTTCATCCGTTTCGGCAACGGAAGCGGGTTCAAGCCCTTTCTTTTCCACTGCCGACATCTCGTCCGAAAGTTCCTGCATAAACTTCTCATTTATCGCATTATATACGCTTATCGCAAGACGGCAGTCATCGGGCAGGTTCTGCTTTTGCTTGTCGCTCAGCTGCTGTATTATATCCTGCAAAGCATCCTCAAAACCGCGTGTTTCCTCATAAAGCTGTGATATAAGGTCGGAGGTCTGCTCTGTTATGCTTTCCGCAAGCACTTCGGGGCTGTCGGAACCTATAAGGTCGGAGCAGGCATACATAAGGTCTTTTATCACCGCATTATCGTAGTATGCGTATTTCTCGTCCATTGCATATTCTGTAAGTATTTCAAAATAATCCACCGTGTTAAAGCATACATTAAGCAGTATCTCGATATTGTCGATGCTTTCCGCAAGGTCGTCAAGCATATCGTTGTAGTCCATTAAAGCCTCATCATCGGCAGAAACAACATCAAAGCCTATATGCTCTTCAAGACTTTCTTTGACAAGCGGAAAATACTTGCCATAGTTTGCATTTTTGCGCGGAGAAAGCTGGATAGAGAAAGTCTCGCGGCAGTTTTTCAAAAATTTCGACGACATACCCTCAAACAAGGCTTCAAGGTTAGCCGATAAAAATTCGTCATACTTGCTTTTTGCCATACGCAGAGGTATTTTCGTGTAAAGCTTGCTCACTATGTAAGATATATCATAGCACTGTGCCGCCTTTGCAATGACCGTGTCGGCTATCTCTTCGGAACTCGGCAGCGGTATATCCCGCAGTTCTTCTGGTATGGTACGCTTTTTTGCTTCTGTTTTGCCGTTTTCAAAAAGCTTTGAGCAAAGGGTCTTGTACACAAAAAGCGTTTTGTACTTATCGTGCAGTTTTTCCTTTGCATCCTCCAGCTCCGCCTTGTACTCGCCGCGCTCTTCAAGCGGTTTTTTCAGGTTTTCTGTCATTTTTTTGTAAAGCGTGCGAACCCTGTTCATCTCGTCTGTAAGGTCACTGTGTGCAAGTGAGTCGCCGTAAACTTCGGTGTCCGAGTATTCGTAGTATGTATTTGCGGTTTCGTATACCGCGTTCAAAAGTACATCCGTTATTCGCGAATGTATCACTTTTATCGCAGTACCCTGCAATTGATCCATAACTTTTGCCATAATCATCCTCCGTTTTTTGTCAAAATAAAAATTACTGTTTCCATTATAACATTTTTGTGATAAAATATAAAGAGATATTTTTA
>JAGAHK010000424.1 GCA_017627115.1 Bacillota bacterium
ACAAAAATAATTTTAGCCGATGGCGGCGCATTTGTAGGCGACCATGCTAATGTGAAGCCTAACAGGCTGAACATAGCAAACAGAGCCGTTAAGCAAATGCGCAAAATTATTTTTGGTATCCTTAAATCAGCGTTTTCCTAACCCACAAAAAAACTGCCGCGGCGGATATTCCGACACGGCAGTTTTTTTTATGTATTTATTCTTTTCAGTGTTCGTAAATGTCTTCGCCGAACCACTTTATTGAGATCTCGGCTGCCGTTCCGTCTTCGGAAAGGCTGTCAAGCGCTGCCTGGAGTGCGCTTATAAGTTCCGTATTGCCCTTCTTTGCGGCAACACCGTAAACCTCGTCACCGAAGTTTCCGTCCTCGATCACACGGAAATCGTTTTCGTTGTTTGCAAGGTAGTATCTTGCAACTATCTCGTCTGCAACCACCGCATCAACACGCTGTATATCAAGGTCCGTGAAAGCAAGGATATTTGTGTCATAGCTGTTGACTTCACCGAGGTCGGCGTACATCTCATCACCCTCTACCGCATCAAGAGCGGAAGAACCTGCCTGCACACCTATATTCTTGCCTGCAAGGTCAGCCTTTGACTGTATTTCGGAATCGTTCTTTACAATTATTATCTGCTTGTTTTTAAGATAAGGCATTGTAAAATCCATTGCTGCGGTACGTTCGTCCGTAATGGTAAGACCGTTCCAGATAAGGTCGATATTGCCGTTTTCAAGCTCAAGCTCCTTTGTGTCCCAATCAATAGGCTGGAACTCTATCTCACTGCCAAGCTTTTCTGCGGCAGCCTTTGCAAGATCGATATCGAAACCGACTATCTCGTTGTTCTCGTCACGGAAGCCCATCGGCGGGAACTCATCATCAAGACCTACTATTATCTTGCCGCCAAGCTGCGGTACCTCGCCCTCTGCGGTAACGGCAGGCTCATTGCCGAGACCGTGATCAAGCTCATCTACAACAGGTTCGTTTTTACTTGCGCCGCAGCCGACAAAACTCATCATCATTGCAGCTGTAAGGCATAAACTTATAACTCTTTTCATCTTGTTTCTCCTTTTCAAAATTTTTCATAATTAAAGCGTAAATACACCCTATAATAAATTTATCATATTGAAGCACAAAAGTAAAGTAAAACTGTAATAAAACGGAAATATTATTTTTATGGACTAATTTTTCAATTTATGATAAGATAGTTTTGGGAACATCACTGATTGAGAAAGCGGTAAATGCTGATGTGTGAAAACACTGATGTACCGGGACGGTGTGGCCCCGATCCGAGGAGGTGAGTACATATCATCAATGCGGAAAGGGGGGTTCGGTTATGCTTACGATTGAACAGCTTATGGGCTTGGCAAGTCTTTGCCTGGCTATTTATGAGTTGGGATACCAACATGGCAAAAACGATAACGAACATAAAAACAACCGCCCTTCTCCCAAAAAATAAGCGGTTGTTTTAACTAATTATTTTGAGGGTTACACCGTCCTATCATGAGGTGGTGTTCCTTTTTTGTAATATAATTATATCATTGTTTGAACAGCAAGTCAACAAAATTTTTTCGTGCTTTTCTCGAAACGGAACGCAAGCTCGAGTTAAAATAAAAACCTTGAATATGGTATATGTTCCGTATTCAAGGCTGAAAGCAAAATATTTTATTTTTATTTGACC
>JAGAHK010000425.1 GCA_017627115.1 Bacillota bacterium
CCAATTGGCAAAAAACCTGTTTTTTTGCCAGAGGGTGGAGCTTAATGCGACACCCCCTTTACATCTGATTGCAGTAACCCTCGTTCTTACTCTCAAAGAGCTTTTCAAGCTCATCTTCATCGTATGTACGCTGGTCATAATATACCTTTCTTGTCGGTAAAGGGCTTGTTTTAGGCGCGGTATTGACAGCCGCGGCATTATTGGGCGCGGTATTGCCGACCGCGGCATTATTGGGCGCAGTACTGCCCTTAAGATCAAGACCGTTGACAGACCATTTTTTTAAGGCGGCTTTCCAATCGGCAATAGGAGTCTTGCCTATTTTCCAGCCTACACTTTGGTAGTGATAAAAGAACTTTTCGGCGCAGCCTTCAACTCCGTTTTCTTTAGCAAAAAGACGAACTTCATCAAGATCGGGCTCGATAAATCGTGTGTGCGAAGCCTCACACATTCTTTTATTCTCAATATTATTATATTCTTTATTCTTTATTTCTTTTATAAGAGCCCCTTTATTGCCCTCGTCGTGACCTTCTGCTGACTTTGTATTGACCTTGTAAGGACTTTCTTCCGCCTTGTTACTGCCAAAAAAATGCCCTGTTTCAGCCGACTTTTCGCCCTTTTCTTCGGCTGATGCAAGTGTCTTTTCATCCCCGTTTTTTGTGCCCGAAGAATTGCCCTCGGGATAAGTTTCTTCTATATTAATACTGTTTGTATTTTTATCTGTACCGTCATCCTCGTAAAAATCATTTTCGGTAAAGTCGGTATCGAAATATTCCTCGCGGCTGTCCTCCTCGGATATTTCCGTTACAGTGATAAGGGTGTAGCGCTCGAAATTTTCTATTTTTATAAAGCCCGATTCCTCAAATATCCTTAAAGCCGTGCGCACTTTCTTGACAGTGACTTCCTCGCACTGACAAAGCTCTGTAAGGTGCTTTAATGTGGTCGCAAACTGACCCTTTTTAAGTATTATTGCATGACCTGCGATTATGCGTGTTTCGTTTTTATATGCTGCCTTGCTCATCAGCGTCATTAGTATGCGGTTCTGCACGGGTGTACAGTCGCGCCATACCGCACTGTTGAAAAGACATCTGCTTACTTTTATCCAACCTGCTGACATATAAATGCCTCCTTTTTTGTTTTTTATATAAAAAAGATAACATATAAAAACTGACATTTTCTGTCACAAAAAAAGAGCCAACGCAATATTGCGTCAGCCCTTTTCAAGCAAATTTAAATATTTTCTGTCTCCGCAGCTTCATCTTCCGCTGCGGCAGCTGCTATTTCCTCATCCTCGGAGGGAATATCGAGTTTAAGGTCTATCCTGCGATAGGTATCCATACCCGTACCTGCGGGGATAAGTTTACCGATGATAACATTTTCTTTAAGACCGATAAGCGGGTCGATCTTGCCCTTGATAGCAGCTTCTGTAAGAACGCGCGTTGTTTCCTGGAAGGAAGCTGCGGAAAGGAAGCTCTCTGTTGCAAGGGATGCCTTTGTGATACCGAGAAGAGTTCTTGTACCCTTGGGAGGTTCAAGCTTATCGAGATCGTTCTCGATAGAGTTATTCTTCTCCTCGATAGCTGCAATTTCGTCATTGAATTCAAGCCAATCAACATAGTTGCCCGGCATAAGGTTGGTATCGCCGCTGTCCTCAACGCGAACACGTTTAAGCATCTGACGAACGATGACCTCGATATGCTTATCGTTGATATTAACACCCTGTAAGCGGTAAACTCGCTGTACTTCGCGCAGGATATAATCCTGAACGCCTCTGATACCCTTGATCTTAAGAATATCATGCGGATTTATCGAACCCTCTGTAAGAGGATCGCCCGCTTCTATCACATCGCCGTTCTTTACCTTGATACGTGCGCCGTAAGGGATAGGATATTCCTTGACAGTGCCGTCCTGATCGGTAACGATAACAACGACCTGTTTTCTGTTTTTGCTGTCGTCAACTATGATATCGCCGCCGATATCGGAGATGATGGCAACACCCTTGGGTTTACGTGCCTCGAAAAGTTCCTCAACACGGGGAAGACCTTGTGTAAGGTCGTTACCCGAAACGCCGCCCGTATGGAAAGTACGCATTGTAAGCTGTGTACCGGGCTCGCCGATAGACTGTGCCGCGATAATGCCGACTGCCTCACCTATGCGGACAAGACGGCCGCTTGCCATATTTGCGCCGTAGCACTTGGAGCAAACGCCCTTATGGCTCTTACAGCTCAGAATTGTACGTATTTTAAGTTTTTCTATACCTGCCGCAACAATTTTTTCCGCCTTATCGGGAGATATCATTTTGTCACATTCAAGTATAACTTCGCCCGTTTCGGGATGAATAACGGGTTCTGCGGTAAATCTGCCGCGAATTCTGTCAACAAACGGCTCGATAGTTGCTTTATCATCCATGAAAGCTTCAACTTCCATATAAGGTATCTCTTTAAGATCTTCCGCACAGTCGTATTCTCTGATTATGATATCCTGCGAAACATCAACAAGACGTCTTGTAAGATAACCCGAGTCGGCTGTACGCAAAGCGGTATCGGAAAGACCCTTTCGAGCGCCGTGAGCGGAAATAAAGTATTCCTGAACGGTAAGACCCTCACGGAAGTTAGCCTTGATGGGAAGTTCGATAGTTTCACCGCTGGGTGATGCCATAAGACCGCGCATACCCGCAAGCTGCTTGATCTGACGGTCGGAACCACGGGCACCCGAGTTAGCCATCATATAAATATCGTTATATTTACCGAGGCCGTCGATAAGTGCCTTTGTTATCTTCTTATCGGCTTCTTCCCATACTCTTATGACCTTTCTGTGACGTTCTTCGTCTGTCATAAGGCCGTGACGGAAGAGTTTTGTTATCTTTTCTACCTGCTTGTCGCCCTCTTCAAGATATTCCTGCTTTGCTGCGGGGATCTCCATATTGGATACGGAAACCGTAAGCGCGCCTATTGTTGAATATTTGAAGCCGAGGCTCTTGATATTGTCAAGCACTTCCGCTGTTTCGGTAGCGGGATGCTTATTGATACAGCGGTTGATTATCTTACCGAGTGTTCCCTTGGGAACAAGCTCGTTTATCTCGTATTCAAAGCGGTTTTCGGGCTTGCTTCTGTCAACAAAGCCAAGATCCTGCGGAATTATCTCGTTGAAGATAATTCTGCCGACTGTTGTAGAAACAATGCCATAATCCTCCGTACCGTCCTCGTTAACGAAGGTACGCTTAACTTTGATACGCGAATGAAGTGTTATAACGTGGTTATAGTAAGCGAGCAGAGCCTCGTTTTCATCAAAGAATACCTTGTTTTCACCGGGTTCGCCCTCTTTGTCGAGTGTAAGATAGTAGATACCGAGTACCATATCCTGTGAGGGAACGGTAACGGGTTCACCGTCCGAAGGTTTAAGCAGGTTGTTCGGTGCAAGAAGCAGGAAGCGGCATTCTGCCTGTGCTTCCACGCTCAAAGGTACGTGAACAGCCATCTGGTCGCCGTCGAAGTCGGCATTGTAAGCCGTACAAACAAGCGGATGAAGCTTTATGGCACGACCTTCAACAAGTATGGGCTCGAACGCCTGAATACCGAGACGGTGCAGCGTAGGAGCACGGTTAAGCATAACGGGATGCTCCTTGATGACCTCTTCGAGAATATCCCATACATCGGTCTGCAAACGCTCTACCATACGTTTTGCGGACTTTATGTTGTGCGAAAGACCCTTTTCGACAAGACGTTTCATAACGAAAGGCTTGAACAGCTCGATAGCCATTTCCTTGGGCAGACCGCACTGGTAAATTTTAAGGTTGGGGCCTACTACGATAACCGAACGGCCCGAGTAGTCAACACGTTTACCCAGAAGGTTCTGACGGAAACGACCCTGCTTGCCCTTTAACAGATCTGAAAGAGATTTAAGATTTCTGTTGCTGGGGCCTGTAACGGGACGGCCGTGCTTGCCGTTGTCGATAAGCGCATCCACAGACTCCTGAAGCATACGCTTTTCGTTGCGCACGATAATATCGGGTGCGCCGAGTTCTATAAGCTTTTTAAGGCGGTTATTTCTGTTGATAACACGTCTGTAAAGATCGTTAAGGTCGGATGTGGCAAATCTGCCGCCGTCAAGCTGTACCATAGGACGAAGATCGGGCGGTATAACGGGTACCACATCAAGTATCATCCATTCGGGTTTATTGCCCGAAATTCTGAAAGCTTCGATAACTTCAAGCTTTTTGATAAGTCTTACCTTTTTCTGACCCGAGCTTACAAGAAGCTGTTCTTTAAGATCCTTTGACTCTTTTTCAAGGTCGATCTCAAGCAGAAGTTCCTTTATGGCTTCTGCGCCCATGCCTGCACGGAAAGCATTATAGCCGAATTCCGACACTGCATCGTAGTACTGCTGCTCTGTAATAAGGTCCTTTTTTCTGAAAGGCAGTTCCGTATTGCCCTTGTCGTCAAGGATAACGTAGTTTGCAAAGTAAAGCACCTTTTCAAGCGCACGGGGGCTCATATCGAGGATGATACCCATACGGCTGGGGATGCCCTTGAAATACCATATATGCGAAACAGGTGCGGCAAGCTCAACATGACCCATACGTTCACGTCTTACCTTGCTTTTTGTGACTTCAACGCCGCAGCGGTCACAAACAATGCCCTTATATCTCAGACGCTTGTATTTACCGCAGGCACACTCCCAATCCTTTGTGGGACCGAATATTCTTTCGCAGTAAAGACCGTCGCGTTCGGGTTTAAGTGTTCTGTAGTTTATGGTTTCGGGCTTTTTAACTTCGCCCTTTGACCACTCGCGAATTTTATCGGGAGAAGCCAGACCTATTTTTATGGAATCAAATGAAATTGTCTGTTCTGTATTGTCCATTTAACCTATCCTCCCATTATTTATCGTCATCGCTGATACCCGCAAGTTTTTCAATCTCTGCAAGATCGGCCATAACATCTTCTTCAAAAGCGACATCTTCATCGCTGATAACGATATCGGAATCATCTATATCGTCAAGTGAGGGTTCAACATCATCCGTATTGAGGTTTTCAAGCACATCATCGACCATAGTTTTGCTGTCGTATTCGGGCTTGTTGTCAAGACCGAGATCCTCGCCGAAAAGTTCGATAGTGCTGTTATCGGTATCATCAACGCTCTCCTGAATCTCAACTTCGGTATTGTTTTCAAGCACTCTTACATCGAGAGCAAGAGCCTGAAGTTCTTTGAGAAGAACCTTGAAAGACTCGGGAACGCCGGGTTCGGGGATATTTTCGCCCTTGATGATAGCTTCGTAAGTCTTTACACGGCCTACTATATCATCGGATTTGACTGTCAGTATCTCCTGCAAAGTGTAGGATGCACCGTAAGCCTCGAGAGCCCAAACTTCCATTTCACCGAAACGCTGACCGCCGAACTGTGCTTTACCGCCCAGAGGCTGCTGTGTAACAAGTGCGTAAGGACCTGTGGAACGTGCGTGGATCTTATCATCAACAAGGTGGTGCAGTTTCAGATAGTGCATGAAACCGACTGTTGTTGCATTATCGAATTCCTCGCCTGTACGGCCGTCGCGCAGTCTTATCTTGCCTGTATGGTCAATGGGCACGCCGCGCCATTCCTCGCGGTGGTCAAGGTTGTTTTCAAGGTATGAAAGAATCTCCTCATTAAGCTTGTCAGCCCATTTTTCCTTAAATTCCTCCCATGACTTGTTGGCATAATCGTTTGCCATGTCAAGGGTATCCATAATATCTTTTTCGTTTGCACCGTCAAATACGGGTGTAGCTATCTTCCAGCCGAGTACGTTGCTTGCAAGGCCGAGGTGGATCTCAAGCACCTGACCGATATTCATACGTGAAGGCACACCCAGAGGGTTAAGCACGATATCGAGGGGACGTCCGTTAGGCAGGAAGGGCATATCCTCAACGGGGAGCACACGGCTCACAACACCCTTGTTACCGTGACGGCCTGCCATCTTATCACCGACACTTATCTTACGCTTTTGTGCGATATAAACTCTTACAAGCTGATTAACGCCTGCTGCAAGCTCATCGCCGTTTTCACGCTTGAATACTTTAACATCAACAACTATACCGCTTTCGCCGTGAGGCACACGCAGGGATGTATCCCTTACTTCTCTTGCCTTTTCGCCGAAGATAGCGCGCAGAAGTCTCTCTTCTGCCGTAAGCTCGGTCTCGCCCTTGGGTGTTACCTTACCTACAAGTATATCATTTGACTGTACCTCGGCACCTATGCGTATGATACCCGTTTCATCAAGGTTTCTGAGCGCATCGTCGCCGACATTGGGTATATCTCTTGTTATTTCCTCTGCACCGAGCTTTGTATCACGGGCTTCGGACTCATGCTGCTCGATATGGATAGATGTATAAACATCTTCCGCAACAAGCTTTTCACTTAAAAGTACGGCATCCTCGTAGTTGTAGCCTTCCCATGTCATAAAGCCGATAAGAGGGTTCTTGCCGAGTGCAAGTTCGCCGTTCTTGGTCGAAGGACCGTCTGCGATAACATTGCCTGCTTTGATAACATCACCGTTTGAAACGATGGGGCGCTGGTTCATACAGTTGGACTGGTTTGAACGCTTGAACTTTGTAAGCTCATAGCGGTCGCGCTTGCCGTTTTCCGTTTTGATAACGATCTCTGCGGCATCAACTTTCTCTACAACGCCGTTGTTCTTTGCAACAACAACTACGCCCGAGTCCTTTGCCGTTTTGTATTCCATACCCGTACCGACGATAGGTGAGTCGGTAACAAGGAGGGGAACTGCCTGGCGCTGCATGTTTGAACCCATGAGCGCACGGGTAACGTCATCGTTTTCAAGGAAGGGTATAAGGGCGGTAGCCACCGAAACAAGCTGTTTTGGCGACACGTCCATCAAATCTATTTTTGAGGGAGCTATCTCGACATTGTCTTCACCGAGACGAGCGGAAACTCTCTCATGCTTAAACTCGTTGTTCTCATTCAAAGGCTCATTAGCCTGTGCAATTACATACTTTTCTTCTTCATCGGCTGTGATATAAACGACTTTATCCGTTACACGCGGAACATCGCCCGACTTGTCGATAACGCGGTAAGGCGCTTCGATAAAGCCGTACTCATTTATTCTTGCATAAGTCGCAAGGGAGTTGATAAGACCGATGTTGGGACCTTCGGGAGTCTCGATAGGACACATTCTGCCATAGTGTGATGTATGGACGTCACGTACCTCGAAACCTGCACGCTCTCTTGAAAGACCGCCGGGGCCGAGTGCCGAAAGACGGCGCTTATGTGTCATTTCACTCAAGGGGTTGTTCTGGTCCATAAACTGTGAAAGCTGTGAAGAACCGAAGAATTCCTTGATAGCCGCCGTAAGAGGTCTTATATTGGTAAGACCCTGCGGAGAAACATCGTCAAGGTTCTGTACATTCATACGCTCGCGCACAACTCTTTCCATACGTGAAAGACCGATGCGAAACTGGTTTTGCAAAAGCTCGCCTACGGAACGGATGCGGCGGTTGCCGAGGTGGTCGATATCATCCGCATTACCTATCTCGTAGTCAAGGTGCATACAATAGTTTATGCTTGCCATGATGTCCTCAAGCGTTATATGCTTGGGAACAAGACGCTGCATATTTGTTCTTATCGCAAGCTTGATGCTGTCTGCATCTTCGTTTGCATCAAGTATCTCGCAAAGTACGGGGTAATAAACCTTTTCCTTTACTTTTACATCCTCTGCGGAAAGTCCGAACTGTGCGATATAATCAGTTATATCAACAGTGCGGTTTGTGAGGATCTTTGACGTTTTGCCGTCTTCTATATTAACGGTGATGCTTGCAACACCCGTGTTCTGAATAGTATCGCAAAGCTCTATATCAAGCTTTGTGCCTGCTTCCGCAACGATCTCGCCCGTCAAGGGGTCTACAACACTTTCCGCAAGCACAAGATCTCTTGCGCGGTTGCTCAAAGCAAGCTTTTTGTTGAATTTATAACGTCCTACCTTTGCAAGATCGTATCTCTTGGGGTCGTAGAACATATTGTGCAAAAGGTTTTCCGCATTTTCCACAGAAGGAAGTTCGCCCGGGCGTATCTTCTTATATAATTCGATAAGACCTTCCTCATAACTCTTTGTGGGGTCCTTTTCGATAGTTGCAAGAATTTTGGGTTCCTCGCCGAAAAGGTTTATTATCTCGTCGTCCGTGCCGATACCGAGAGCGCGGATAAACACCGTTGCGGGTACCTTACGTGTTTTATCCACACGCACCGAGAAGACATCGTTGCTGTCCGTCTCGTATTCAAGCCATGCACCGCGGTTGGGTATGACCGTTGATGTGATAAGGTTTTTGCCGACCTTGTCCTTTTCTATTGCGTAATATATGCCGGGAGAACGCACAAGCTGACTTACTATAACACGTTCCGAACCGTTTATAACGAATGTTCCCGTATCTGTCATAAGCGGAAAGTCGCCGAAGTTTATCTCCTGCTCCTTTGTTTCTTCCGCGCCGGGACCGCTGTGGAGAACAGCCTTTACTTTGAGCTGTGCGGAATACGTCGCATCCCTGCTTTTACATTCTTCAAGTGAATACTTGATATTTTCGGTGTCCAGTCTGAAGCTTCCGAATTCAAGCACAAGATTGTTGTTGTAGTCGGTTATGGGGGATATATCCTCAAAAACCTCCTTTAAGCCTTCATCCAGAAACCACTGATAACTGTCCTTTTGTAATGCCAGCAAATTGGGCATTTCCAAAACCTCGTCCACTCTTGCATAGCTGATGCGCTGTACATCACCGTACTTTTGAGGACGTATCCTGTTTTTTTCCACGGCACCTTCACTCCTTAATGATAATTTTGAGATATTTTGATATTATAATTTTAAGTATATAAATTTCAAACTATCTTTTTCTTTGCTTTTGCACTTTAAATAAAATTTAACAAATTTAATTATCGTTAAAAATACACTGATTTAAAGGCATTTTCAAGCGAAATTTTGTTTATTATTTTTCCTTTTAATGTGAATAAGCAGACACTTACCCACATTAGGATACATTATATAATAATATCACCTTTGTAAAGGTTTGTCAAGAAAAAAATTATGTATTTTTGCGGGGAGTGTTTTCTCGTTTTTTTAAAGAAAATTATTGTTTACGTTAGTAGTAGAGTTGCATTAGCCTTGGCTCCCCTTCTTTCAGGTTTGTCCTGACGGCGGCAAAGCCGTCGGGACTCTATGGCAAACATTCGTCAGCTTTGCTGCCGAATGGATTGCTGGCTGCCGAAGGCTGACTGAGGGGTTTACGATTGTAGAGAGGGGACAGGTGTCTGTCCGTGTCCTTACGTTGAAGTGATAATGTATTTTGTTATATCTATAATTCGTATAAAAAAATTTTGCATACAAAAAGGTAACCCAATTTCATCAGCACGAGTTACCTTTTTGTATTGTCTTTTATAAATAATTACTTGTCATTATTACAAATATTATATAAGCGATAAATAGTTACATATGCTTGTTCTCTTGAATAATACATCCACGGCGAAAACTTGTCGGGCTCCGTGCCTGCCATAATTGCCGTTCCCTCGGGATTTTTTATAGCACTGACATTTAATATCGCTTCTTTTGCCCAATCCGCAAAAAAGTCGGTGTCTGTAAAATTAACTCTGTCGGCATTTTCTTCAAGTCCAGAGAGTTTCGCCATATTGCTGAGCATAACCGCAGCCTGCTGACGGGTTATATATTCGTTGGGGGCAAATGTATTCTCGGACATACCCTTTACTATACCGAGCTTCTCGGCAAGTAGAATATAGGCGTTATCTGTATCAATAAATCTATGATAGTCGAGTTCGATACTGTTTTTTTCTATATATTCATCAATTTCCATACCTTGCGATTTGCAAAACGTTTCAACTGCAATGATACAAAAATCCCGCCTTGTTATTGGGTCTTTAAATCTGCAATTCGCATTATTATATAACAAACCATCGGCAGTTGCGTGTTCTATTTGGCTTTTTGCCCATTCCGAAGGTGTGTCATTTGGGCTTGCTTCTTTTGAAAATTCGTTTTCGCTTTTAAATAAAGCAAAATACTCTTTACCGCATAGAATCTTTTTCTTAAAAAAATATCCGTTGTCATTTGAATTGCTGTGAATTTCATAGGATATAGGCATAAATTCCGCATCATCAATAATTTCGTTTTTTATTTGATTTCCGTTCTTATCAATTACAATACCAGCAGAAGCAGAGGGGGTGCTGTTATCAACGCCGTTGAATTGATAATATCCTTTTGCCGGGTTTAATTTAATATCGTACCAATAAGCATATTGTATATCCGTAAAATCATTTGGGAAAATAGTTATATTATCGGTCGGATTTTCTATACCGCTGCAAGATAAAACACAGTAATCGGAATTGTCACTTTCAGAGTATTTTTTTAGCCTTAAATCATACATTACGGTGTTACGGTCTAAAAAAGTTCCGCAAGGTTTATTTAAATTAAAAATAACATTTCCGTTTGTGTCGATTATTTTGTCTTTGGGAATTTGATAATTGTTGTA
>JAGAHK010000426.1 GCA_017627115.1 Bacillota bacterium
AACGACAAAAGTCTTTGGACTTTGGGCGTTTACTTGCGCCGACTGCGAGCCGCAAAGCGGCTTTATTCCTTGTACGCAGTCGTGTGCATGCCCCGCAGGGTTATAGTAAAGGACATTTTTAAATGTCGTTTACTATATATACTTCTTCGCCGTCCACAATAGTGGCAATAACTTTTGCTTTTGCTACTTTCTCAATATCGTCGTGCAGAAAATCGCAGTCAAACACCTTTGCATCGGAAGCAGCGAGTTTTTTTACCTCATCTGCCTCACCGATATAGGCGAACACACCGTTCTTGACAAGAGCTGCCTTGGCAAACGGTCTTTTTTCGTCCATAGTGATAATGTTGCCGAGAATAACGGTTTGTTTCATGCTATTACCTCCTTTTTAACAAGGGATGCAGCATCCCTGTTTATATTTTTTCTCTACAAGCTTTCTTCCTCCTGTGTTTCTTTTCCCGAAATGAAGCACGCAACCATTCCGTATATAATGGTCGGACGTATCCATATCTCCGTGAGCAAATAGTTAGTATCTTCTTCGCGAGGACTGATGCAAACGACATAGGTGTACAATCCCGCAATTATCATATCAATGATAAAAAGCATCCACAGGTTGCTCTTGGTATAACTCTTCCAATCTTTTCGGGCATAAAAGTAGGTAAACATAAGCAGCAGGATCACCGAAAGCGTAAGACAGATCAAATGCATGGGATAACTATCCATCGACGGCTTAAATAGAATGTCACGCAGCAGTATGGTAATACCTACACACAGCGAAGTCCAATAGTTGAACCGTTGACTGTCAAGACGCTTGAAAAAGTACATCGCCATCATCACAAGACACGCGATGTAAAAAAGGTTAAGCACCAATTCGGGCCATGCTTTGGCAAGTCCGAAATGGATAACTCCATAAAGCATAATGCCTACCGATAGCACCGCCGCCACAGCTGTGATACCAATATCTATGATCTGTGATCTCTTTTTAAATCTTGTTTCCATAATACACCTCTTTAATACTCTATATGAATAATACGGTACGAAAAAGAATGCCCCGATCTCCGATTATGCTGCGAGCGGATATAAAACCTGCGGTTTTGTCTGTCAAATAAAGTAATACTTGGTCAAGAAGTATGTTCTGTCCCAATCCACTATATCCCGTTCGGCCGCCTTTTCGGGATGAACATTAAATTCATCCAGTATCATCAGCTGTTTGTTTTCCGGGTCGTACAGAGGCCATATATGTTCCTTTCCGTCGGGTGAAATATCTGCGGTAAGGGACGGATCGCCCGTCTTTGCAAACTGTATCCACATTCTGCGCATAGTCTTTGCAAAAGTCTCGTCGAACCTTCTTCCCGAAATAAGAGTTTCTTCCTGATGATTGAATACAACGGCTATCTCTATGGTATGCGCGCACCGCATCAACGGCAGGGAAGATTCGGGTGTAAAGAAATAGCTGTACGATTTGCCGCCGCCCTTTGTCTGATTTTCCGACATTCTGAACATCGGGGCAACAAATGCGATTTGTTCGACAAGACGGAGCTCGCCCGAATATTCCGGCTTATCTGTCCATGTTTCTTTACAATAGCTGTCTACCAACGCTTTTTCTTTCTCGGTCAGCTGGGTCATCTTCTTTACCTTGCCTTCTGCGCCAAACATATGTGCATTTTCAACACCCGCAGCCGATACAACATAGCAAAGTTCGTCCTTGTTACAGCCCTGAAGAATGTCTATATCCTTTGCCGCACCTTTCAAATACGCATCATACGGGTCGGTCGGCAGGAATTTCCCGTCTTTTTCGGGAAACATACACATAGACATCAATTCGGACGCCTTTAAAAGTTCTTCGGTATCCATCTTTTGCAGGTCGGCAACGGTTTTTTTGCCAATGTTTTCCATAAAACTGTTTGTACATTCTATAGCTTCTTCCGTTGTCCTTGTCATGCTTACGGAACCGCTTTGAGCAATTACACGCTTAAAATACTTATGTGAGCCTTCCACAAGAGGAAGCAGCAGACAGCTTCCCGCGCCGGCGGATTCACCGATAATAGTTACGTTTTCGGGATCACCGCCAAAAAGGGCAATATTTTCGTGTATCCACTTCAAAGCCATAAGCTGGTCCATAAGTCCGAGATTTTGTGCATCCTTGTACTCTTCGCCGTCGGGCAGGTGCGACATATGGAAGAAACCGAAAATGCCGAGGCGGTACTCAATAGAAGCAAAAACAATATCGGGATTTTCATTGACATAAGCGGTGCCGTCCTCTCTCGGTTCGGCTGTTGAGCCGACTTCATAGGCGCCGCCGTGTATCCATACGATAACAGGCTTTTTGTCAGTACTTTCGTCCGCCGACTTCCATACATTCAGATGCAGACATTCCTCACTTGCAGGGTAAAGCGAGCCTATCTGTCTGAGGTCTTCGCCCTGAAGAGGTACTTTTCCGAAGTGGTATGCCTCGTAAACTCCGTCATCATCCGTAAAATCAACGGGTGCTTTCCAGCGGTATTCACCGACGGGCTGTTTGCCGACAAAAGGGATGCCCCTATAAGCAATGACATTTTCTTCCTTTTTGCCTACGAAAGTGCCGTTGATGCACTTAACTGCCAATGACTTGTCGTAATTGCCGTCTGTGATCTTTTTATTTTCGGCATATAAAGCCGTCATTCGCTCTATCGCAATATCTCTCCATTCTTTCATCTTGTACCTCCTTGCTGATCATATTATGTATTTTATTGATCGCTTCGCTCATAAATAATTCCGCTTTCGTTACTGTAAGATCTTAGGAAAGTAACACTTACAGATCAAAAAGATATTTAAGTATATCCGCAAATCTAAATTCTTCTTTCGAGCTGTTTGTAATTCCGAGCATACGTGCGGTAGCACTGTCTCTCAATTCAAAAAAGCGTTCTGTCTGCGGTGTTCCCTCCAGATACTCATAGGCATGAGGAACGCCCGGTTCTACATGAAGCTCCGTAAAAATGCCTGCCTGCATAAGTTTTTGGGCATAGGACATATCTTCGTCACAGAAAAGGTCAAGACTGCCTACTATCATAAAAGTCTGAGGCAGTCCCTTCAGCTGCTCGACCGTTGCAACTGCGGGCGAAAAATATATCATTTCATCATCTGCAAGCTTCTTTTCCTGTCCTTCTATCAGTTTTCCCCAGCCAAAGACGTTGTTTTCCTTTGTCCATACAAATTCGCCCGCAAATTGATTATTGTAAATATCATCTTTGCCGCCTGTACGGTAATCAAGCATAGGATATATCAATACCTGCCCTTTAAGCGGAACAGTTCCCTTGTCGCGGTTATAAAGGGCAAGACGTGCGGTAAGTCCGCCGCCTGCGCTTTCGCCCTCGATAACTATATTATCCTTGTCCACATTCAGCTCATCCGCGTGTTCATACACATAAAGCAAGCCTGCATACACTTCTTCAAGTTCTGTGGGATATTTGTAAGAAGGGTCTAAGGAAAGTGTATAGTCGGGAGAAACGACAGTTGCATTGCTTGCATCTGCCACACCCTGTATTTTCGACTCGTCCATACCCGTAGTACCAAAATGATATCCGCCGCCGTGAATGAAATAAACAACAGGTGTTTTCTCTCCGTTTTTAAGCTTTGCGGGACGGAAAACATACATATTCAGTTTTGCTTTTCCCTCTCCGATATCAATTGTCAGTTTTTCCGCATTTTTCGGCTCCGAATTTTCCACGCCCAGATCTTTGTTTGAAGTTCCCACAGGCACCGTCAAGCCGATAACAGGCTCGTACCCCTTTGCCAGAAGATGTGCCGACCTCGAATTTTCTTGTGCCTCACTGTTCGTCTGCACCATACCCATTGTCAAATTGTCCTTTTCCATAATATACCTCCTTTTGTTTATAGAATTTCAAATTATAAAAAACGCGCTCTGAAGGGCATAATTATCCCGTAGAGCGCGTTTAAAAGATACAATATTTATTTGTAAAAAGGACATAGTTATGCCGACTGCCCAATCGATTACGAATACAACATTTTGCATAACTGTTCAACCCCTTTTTTAATGTTTTCCAAAGCTTTTTTACAATAATGTTTCAAAAACATTTCCCGAATATTACTTATAATATAATTTTAATAAAAAAATGATAAATTGTCAATATATAAGCAACATTTTTACCGTAAAAAGTTTTGTTTTTTTACATTTTTTCCATATCCAAAGATATTTTGCACAAAAACAAGGGTTATTTGTCTGTAAACTTTATAAAATTACACAGAAGTCAATGATATTCGTATTCCGCAGAAATAAATTTCTGCTACACAAGCCGAAACGCGCGAC
>JAGAHK010000427.1 GCA_017627115.1 Bacillota bacterium
ATACGCGCGACAAGCGCGTAGAGGCTCAACGACACAGGTTGGACGGCTTAGCCGCCATCCAACCCATTAGGCTGAACATAGCAAACAGAGCCGTTAAGCAAATGCGCAAAATTATTTTTGGTATCCTTAAATCAGCGTTCCCCTAAAAATAAAAACCAAATACCAAAACCACAGACGGTTTATTTGCTTGTGTAGACCTTTTTAAGCCATTTACCCTGCTGTGTCAGATCGTCGTCCGTCCAGCCCGAGGTCTTTGTGCAGCTGTCCTTGATAAGTGCGCACGCCTCGTTTTTGTTGGAGAGGTTCCAGCATACATAGCCTACACCCTTGCTGCGCAGATAATTTATCCATGTAGTACCCTCGTTTTCGTCTATCATACCTGCGCCGCTTGCTTCGCTTATGCCAAATTCGCTTACGAACACGGGCAGACCTGCCGAGAGTGCGGTATTGAGCTTATTGCGCAGCTCCTGTCTGTGCGTTGAAGCATAGAAATGGAGAGCGTACATAATATTGCTCTGACCCGTTATCGGGCTTTGTGACACTATATCGACATCCTGCGACCAAGTAGGTGTACCGACAATGATTATAGCATTATCGTCCACCGCGCGTATATGGTTTATCATATCCACCGCATAAGGCTTGATGTCGTTTTCCCATGTAACACCGCCGTTCGGCTCGTTGCATATCTCGTAGATAACATTGTCGTAATCCTTGAACTTACCAGTCATTTCGGTAAAGAACGCCTTTGCGGCCTCTTTGTCGGTGTTGGGGTTGCCGTTTGCAAGTATATGCCAATCTATGATAACATACATACCAAGCTCTTTTGCATAGTTAACGCCGTCGATGACCTTCTGGTGCATCGCCTTGCTGTAACCCTCGTTGGTGCTGCTGTAGAGTGCAAGTCTTATAGTATTTACGCCCATTGTGTCGCGGAGGGTCTTAAAGCCCTCTTTGTCAACATAGGCAGGGAACCATGCTATACCGTGTGTGCTGACACCCTGTAAAATAACGGGTTCGCCGTTTTTATCCACTATCTGTGTACCCTTGACCGCAAGCTGACCGTGGAGAGCCACGGGTGATGTGCCGTCATAACTTTCCACCTCAACGGGTGCGGGACTTGCCTCCGCCTCTTTGTTCTCTATCTTTATCTCGCCGAGGTCGGATGTGAATTTTGCCGTCTTATATGTAACGCCCGTTGCCGAACGCAGCTGGAAGCCAAAGTCCTTTTTGCTGTCACCCGGCTGTATCTCCTTTGCCCAAGGCTCTGTGGGTGATATTGTAACGGTCTTGCCGAGCGCCGTGTAGCTTGCACCGCCCCAACCGTTTATATTGTCCATAACTTCGCCGTCAAATTCGATAACACAGGTCCAGTCGTTTATTGCGGCAGCGCCGTTGTTTGTTACCGCAACGGAGAACTGCTGAACAGCGTTGCTGCCCTCTGCCCATGTGTTTGTGGGTGTGACGATAACGCTGACCGTATCGTCCTGTTTCTCGGTCTTTTCCGTCGGAGCGGCAGCTGCGGTCTCGCCGTTTGTCTGCTGTGTGGTTATCTCACCGTGCTTCATCTCGTAATAACGGTAGGCATCCTCTTTGAGAGTAGCCTCCGCTTCTTTCGGCTTAACGACCGTTATAAGCGCCGTTGCGAATATACCGCCCGCAACAAAGATCGCAAGCGCGCCGAGCGCGAATTTGATGTTCTGTTTCATTTTTCTTCTCCCTTTCGCCGCAAAAGCGGCAGTTTCCCTTTGGAAACACTGATTAAATTCAAAAAACAAAAATAATTTTAGCCGATGGCGGCGCATTTGTAGGCGACCATGCTAATGTGAAGCTATCGCCGATACGCGCGACAAGCGCGTAGAGGCTCAACGACACAGGTTGGACGGCTCAGCCGCCATCCAACCCATTAGGCTGAACATAGCAAACAGAGCCGTTAAGCAAATGCGCAAAATTATTTTTGGTATCCTTAAATCAGCGTTTCCCTTTATTATTTATTCTTCTTCCGTTTCCTCTGCGTCCTCTTCGGCTTTTACCTTTTGGGGCAGCGGCATAACGTCATATTTGAAATACTTTCTGAAAACGGAGATACGCTGCTTCAAAGGCTCGGGCGGCTCGACTTTATCTGTCGGGTCAAGCAGTATCGCCTCTTTGAGCGACGAAAAATTCTCCGTTGCATTTCGCGATATATTATGTGCGATATATATAAGTATATCCTCGCAAAGCTTCGCCGCCATAAGAAAGGCGCCGTATTTGTTCAGGTGCGTATCCTCCTGCACGCTTGCGGGGTTATTTGCGGCCGCAACGTAATCCGCAGGCCATTCGCCCGTAAGCACGCCGCTCTTTATCGAAGTAAGATAATGCGAATCGCGCTTGCCCAGTGCTTCAAACACGCTGCGCATCTCGTTGAAAGTGTCAAGGATAAGTACATCCTGCTCCTTGCCTATCTGTCTTATCGCACGTATATACGAAAAATTGTCGCCGCCGTGCAGACCGCTGCCGTCTTTTATGTGTACCTCGTCCCTTGTGAAACAGGTGCGCGGCGGCGGCGTTATAAGCACGGGTATCGCCTTTGCGGCACGCGCCGCGCGTATATACTGTAACAAAAACCATTTATATGTTCCCATTACGCCGTTTTCGGAGTAAGGGTAGTAGTAATCACCGTATTGGCTCAAAGTATTATATGCCGCTTCTATGGTAGAACGCTCCATATAGCGGCTTTTTTTGGTAAGTTCTATAAAATATTCGGCAGGTAAAAGGTCGGTCGGCACAGGCTCGCCCTTGACCACGGGAAAACGTCCCGATTCATCGGGTTTGCCAAGCGGCGTAAGACGGTTGTGCAGGGTGTCCTTTTTCTTTGTTGCATCGTCATTGTGACAAAAATGTATAAAAAGGTAATCGCCCTGTTTTAACTCGCGCTTTATCTGCTCAAGCCTGCCCTCGTTAATGAACGAGCGCGAACTTCTGCCGCCTTTCGCGTAGTTTTTAACTTCTATTTTATCGCTGTTGAAAAACCATTGCAGATACTGTCCCCAGCCTGCTATAAACTCCTCCTGCCTGTACCCCTGCACAAGGGAGTCACCCGCAAGATGAAGTACGATCTTCTTTTCCTTTGCC
>JAGAHK010000428.1 GCA_017627115.1 Bacillota bacterium
AGCCGAATGTGACGTTTATCGGCGAGGATATGGAAAAGACGGTCATCGTCTATAACGACTGTGCTTTAAGGCTTGACGAAAAGGGCGAGCCTCTCGGCACATTTGTAACCGCCACTTTCGATGTTACCGAAAAGGCGGTCAATACGCGCATTGAAAACCTTACTATACAAAACAGCGCAGGCTACGGCAAAATAGTGGGACAGGCTGTCGCTTTGTCGGCAGGCGGCGACAAGTCGGTATTTAAAAGACTGCGCCTTCTTGCAAGGCAGGATACGCTTATGCTTCCGCCTGTTATTTTCGAGGCTATGGAAAAGCCCGACTACTATGTAAGACAGTATTTTGAGGACTGCTATATAGAGGGCGATGTGGACTTTATCTTCGGCGGTGCGGCGGCGGTATTCAAAAACTGCGACATATTCTGCAAGTATCGCCCCGTGGGCTACAACTGTTTTATAACTGCGGCCTGTACGCCCGAAAACGTGCCATATGGTCTTGTGTTTTTCGATTGCCGCATTGACGGCGAATGCGAGAGGAATACGGCCTACCTCGGCAGACCGTGGCTTCCGAGTGCAAGAACGGTGTTTATAAATACAACGGCGGCAGAGGGTGTTCTCAACCCCGAAATATGGTCAAGGTGGGGCAAGACAAGGCTGCACGATGCGGCTTGCTATGCGCAGAACAGCTTTACCGATAAGGAAAAGGTCGCGGCATGGACGGATATTTACAATGACGAACAGGTAAAAGAATTCACTTTGGAAAAAATTTTTAACGGCTGGATACCGCAGTAAAAGCAGGTTTGTGAGTTAGTTATAACAAAATTCAACAAAAATTGCAAAATTTATGCTTGACATTTCATAAAAACGGTAATATAATGTTATCAGAACAAAGGTGTTCACAACGGGATAGCTATACCCTTGTGAACACCTTTTCTTGTTAGTACAAGTATTTTTAATTTTTTAAATTTTAATCGGAAGGAGCTAATTAAAAATGGGCAGAACAAAGGAACAGATCTTAAAAGAATGTAAGGAAAAGGATGTTGAGTTTATCCGCTTGCAGTTTATCGACGTACTCGGTATTCCCAAGAATGTTGCGATAACATTTTCACAGCTTGAAAGAATACTTGACGACGGTATGATGTTTGACGGTTCGTCTATCGAGGGCTTTGCAAGAATAGAGGAGTCGGATATGTACTTAAAGCCCGACCTTGACACCTTCGTTATTTATCCCTGGAGACCCCAGCAGGGCAAGGTAGCACGTTTTATCTGTGATGTTTACACACCCGAGGGTGAGCCTTTCCCGGGCTGTCCCAGAGGTATTTTAAAGAAAGTGCTTAAAGAAGCGGAAGAAATGGGTTACGATTTCAATGTCGGCAACGAGTGTGAATTCTTCCTCTTCCAGACGGACGAAAACGGCAGACCTACCACTCTTACAAACGACGAGGCAGGCTATTTCGACCTTGACCCCGTTGACCTCGGTACGAACGCAAGACGCGACATTTGCCTTACACTTGAAGAAATGGGCTTTGAGATCGAGGCTTCTCATCACGAAGTTGCAGAGGGTCAGCACGAGATCGACTTTAAGTACGCAAACGCATTAAAGACAGCCGACAATGTTGTTGCATTCAGACTTGCGGTAAAGACGATCGCAAAGAAATATGGTCTGCACGCAACTTTCATGCCCAAGCCCATCTACGGTATCAATGGTTCGGGTATGCACACAAATATGTCGCTTTTCAAAAACGGCAAAAACGCTTTTTACGATCCTTCCGATTCACTCGGTCTTTCAAAAACGGCATACAGCTTTATCGCAGGTGTGTTAAAGCACGTTGCGGGCTTTACGGCAGTTACAAACCCGCTTGTTAACAGCTACAAGCGTCTTGTACCGGGTTATGAGGCACCTTGCTATATCGCTTGGAGTGCATCGAACAGAACGGATATCATCCGTATCCCCGCATCGAGAGGCGCAGGCACAAGAGTTGAGCTCAGAAGCCCCGACCCCTCCACAAACCCCTATCTTTGCCTTGCGGTTTGTCTTGCGGCAGGTCTTGACGGTATCAAGAACAACCTTCCCGCACCCGAGAGTGTTGACATCAACCTTTTCCGTTCCACACAGGAGGAAAGAGATGCTCTTGGCGTAAAGAACCTTCCCGGAAGCCTTTACGAAGCTATCGTTGCAATGGAGGAGGACGGTCTTGTCAAGAAAGTCCTCGGCGAGCATTGCTACAACGCTTTTGTTAAGTCGAAGAGAGCGGAATGGGATCAGTTCAGAATGTTCGTAAGCCAGTGGGAGATCCAGAACTACCTTGCAAATTATTAATTGAGGGTGTCGCATTAAGCTCCACCCTCTGGCGAAAAACAGGTTTTTCGCCAATTTTGCAGTCATACTGCGCGCCAGCAAGCTGTCACTTGATGCCTGTAAGGTTTGAAAAATCAAGTTTTTCTCCTCGGCGAAAACGCGG
>JAGAHK010000429.1 GCA_017627115.1 Bacillota bacterium
CAGTATGCAAAAAAGGACGGGCGCTACCGTATGGAGACCCTTGCGCCGCAGCAGTACGAGGGCACGGCGCTTGTATATGACGGCAAGCTGGTATGGCAGAAAACGGAGGGCGAGGAGAGCCGTGTGAAAGTGACATCCAACAGTCCCGAGCGTTCGCTCCTGCTTTTGTATTCATTCCTTGAAAACCACGAAAAGTCAATGGAAGATGCAACAGTCACAACAGCTTCGACACCGCGCAAAAATTTTACCGTGCTTGAAGCCGATATTCCCGGTGATAACAAATATCTTGCGCATGAAAAGCTATGGATAGACAACGAAAGCGGCGACCCTCAAAAACTTGTGGTATATACTTCCGACGGAAAAGAAAAAATAGTTGTAAAAATCTCCGCTTTTAGGTATAATGAAAAGATAGAGGACACAAAGTTCAGTGTCAATTAATGCGGCAGCTGAAGTGTCTGTCAAAAAAAGAGGGATAAATATGCTTGAATACCAAAGACTTATCGCGCAGATAGACCTTGACGCGATAGAAAACAATGTTAAAGAAATAAAAAAACGCCTTGACCCGAAAACACGTATGCTTGCGGTGGTAAAGGCGGACGGCTACGGTCACGGCGCTGTGGAAGTCAGCAAGATATGCCTTTACAACGGTGCAGACTGGCTGGGCATAGCCACCTGCGAAGAGGGCGCTGCACTGCGCGCGGCAAATATACCCGTGCCGATACTGATACTCGGCTACACCGTTGAGAACAGGCTTGAAACGGTTATCGAAAACAGGCTCACGCAGGCGGTATTTTCATATGAGATGGCAGAGCTTGTTTCAAAGACCGCCGTCAGGATGAACAAAACAGCCGAGGTACATATAAAAATAGATACGGGCATGGGACGTATAGGCTTTTTGCCAAACGAGGAAAATCTTAAAACAATAGATAAAATATTCAGCCTGCCCAACATAAAGGTCACGGGTATATTCACCCATTTTTCCACTGCGGACGAGACCGACAAGACATTTACAAAAACACAGTTTGAAAGATTTTTATATATGACCGAGGGGCTTGAAAAAATGGGACACAAGGGTCTGATACGCCACTGCGCAAACAGCGGTGCGATAATCGACCTGCCCGAAATGCAGCTTGATATGGTCAGGGCGGGCATTATACTTTACGGTATGATGCCAAGCACCGAAGTAGGCGATATGAAGCTTATGCCCGCAATGAGCCTTAAGACCCATGTAAGCTATGTTAAAGAAGTAGATGCCGACACACCCATAGGTTACGGCAGAACATTCTATACCGCCAAGCCATCAAAAATAGCTACCATACCCATAGGCTATGCCGACGGTTACAGCAGGCAGTATTCAAACCGCGCAAGAGTGATAGTCAACGGCGAATACGCAAATATTGTCGGCAATGTGTGTATGGATCAGGCAATGCTTGATGTTACGCATATCAAGGACATAAAAATGGGCGACGAAGTAACGGTAATGGGCATAAGCGGCGACAAATGCGTTTCCGCAGAAGAACTTGCCGAGATCTCGCACACTATAAACTATGAGATAGTATGCAACGTAGGCAAGCGTGTGCCGCGCGTTTATATACGCAACGGCAAGGTGCTGAAAGTGAGCGTGCTATAAAAATAACGATCAAAAACCGTTCAAAAACAACACAAAAGACAGTACAAAAATTTCCACAGGATGTATAAAAGGCAGATCTACTGACGATACTATCAGCGAAAACGTAAAACATTACATATGTGGAGATGATTATATGAATGTCAGACGCGGCGATATTTTTTACGCCGATCTAAGCCCCGTGATAGGATCGGAACAGGGCGGCATACGCCCCGTGCTTATTATACAGAACAATGTCGGCAACCGTTACAGCCCGACCGTTATCTGTGCGGCGATAACATCGCAGATAAACAAGGCAAAGCTGCCCACGCACATCGAGATAGACAAGGAGAGCCACTCGCTTGCAAAGGACTCCGTTATTCTGCTCGAACAGGTGCGCACGGTCGATAAACGGCGTCTGCGCGAGAAAATAGGTCATCTTGACGATAATATAATGGACAGGGTGGACAGAGCGCTGCTGACAAGTCTGGGGCTTTGATGACCGAACAAAGGAGGAAACGTCAATGCCGGATACAAAAGTAAAATGCTATATAGAATGTGATTGCGTCAAAAATCACGCGGCGGAGCTTGCCGCACTCGGCAGACACGCCTTTATAGTAACGGGCAGGTCAAGTGCAAAAAACGGCAGCCTGAAAGATGTGACAAAGGCGCTTGAAAAATATGATGTAAAATACGATATATTTGACGAGACGGAACAAAACCCGTCTATCGAACAGATAATGATAATGCGTGACAAAGCCGTTGAGGCAGGTGCGGACTTTGTTATAGGCGTTGGCGGAGGTTCTCCGCTCGATGCGGCAAAAGCCGCCGCACTGATGGCGAAAAACCCCGACAGGGGCAGCGAGGTACTGTATGAAAATATCAG
>JAGAHK010000430.1 GCA_017627115.1 Bacillota bacterium
CTGCTGTCTTATGAACTTTTCACCGTTATATACCGCTGTCAGTATTACAAGCTCCATTTTAAAACCTCGCGCGCAAAAGCCGCAGATAATATTGAACATCAATAGCGGCATGCATAAGAAAAGTCACAAAAAAATTATATTTATCCTTGTAATATTTATCGTAAAAAACACGTATGCCGTCACGAAAATGTTTTATAACAACAGGATTTTTGGTGCGCAGACCGCTTTGACCCTTAAGGTGTATCATAAGCCCCTCAGCATAGTAGACCACACGAAAACCGCGCTGCTTTATGCGGTAGCAAAGGTCAATATCCTCACCGTACATAAATATGCTTTCGTCAAAACCGCCTGTTTTATGGAATAAATTGCGCGGTATCATCATAAAAGCACCGCTCACGCTGTCAACATCAGCAGTTTCATGCTCGTCAATATAGCTCATACGATAGCCGCCCGTTTTTTTGTTGTTAGGGAAAAGTTTATCAAGTTTCATAACATAGCAAAACGCATTTATTGGGGTAGGGAACCCGCGCTTGCAGCCGTGGTCGAGCGTGCCGTCTTTTAAAAGTGTGCGTATGCCCAGACAGCCTATGGTTATATGCTTATCCATATATTCAACGCACTTGTCAAGCGTATCTTCCTGCATTATAGTGTCGGAATTGAGAAAAAGCAGGTATCTGCCCACAGCTTTTTTTGCGCCGATATTGCAGGCATATCCAAAACCTTTGTTCTCAACATTCTTTATAACACTTACACGGCTGTCGTTTGAGGAATATACCTCGCTTTCCCGTGATGAATTATCGGCAACAATTATCTCGTATTCAATTTTATGTGTAGTTTCAAAGACCGCTCTTATCGTCTGATCGGTCAGATCTTTCGTGTTGTAGTTTACAATGATTACAGATAAGTCCATTTTATCACTTTTCTTTTATTATTTGTTCTTTTTTTCTATCTTGTGCTCGTTGCCTTCATCATCAACATAATACATATTGTCAAGGTAGTTTTGCTTAAATCCCTTGCGGAATTCGTCAAGATATTGTTTGCGAAGCTTCTGCTGCTCCGTCTTTTCTTCAAATGTAATCGTGCCTGCTTTGCTTTTTCTTGCAAGCTCGTTTATTCTGTCTATAAGTTCCTGTGTCATATATTCACCTTCTTATCCATTTTATAGTATATCACAAAGATTTTTTATGTTCAAGGCATATTTGTTTTTTCTTTAATTTTACCACCCGTGTTCTCTTTGGTCAATTTACTTTTTTATTAATATTTTTTTACACTTGAAATAATAATGATAAGAATTTATAATAAAACAGGGTGATAAAAATGAAATATATAGATCTGCATATACACGGCGGCTTCGGAACAGACCTGATGAAAGCCGATGCCGAAAAGGTAAACGATTTGTCCGTTAACTTAAAAAAACAAGATGTCTGCGCATGGATGCCGACACTTATAGGGGATAGACTTGATATTCTTGAAGAAAGGGTAAAAACCATAGCCGAGGCAGCAAAATACAACAGAGGCGCCGATATTTTGGGTGTACATATAGAAGGACCGTTTATAAGCGATAAAAAGAGCGGAGTCCTGCCCAAAGAGAATATTCTTCCCTGTGATACGAAATTTTTTGACAGACTTTCAAAATACGGGCTTTTGCTGCGCTTTACGGTTGCGTCCGAAGCCGAAAATGCTTTGGATTTTATAAAATATGCTGTCAAAAACGGCGGTACAGTGACACTCGGTCACAGCGATGATGACGGAAGTATGACACAGAAAGCTATTGAAGCAGGGGCTTCGGGCTTTACACATCTTTTCAATGCTATGCGCGGAATTCACCACCGTGACGGTTCAATAACTAAAGCCGCTCTTCTTTCGGGGCTGCCCTGTGAGATAATAGCCGATAAAAAGCATTTGAGCGCGGAGACCCTGCGTATGATATACCGTATTATCGGCATTGAAAATGTAGTGCTTGTCACCGATGCTATGAGTGCTATGCAGTCCGAAGCAGGTGAATATGATTTCTGCAATAAAAAGGTGTATTATAACGGCGAGACAGTAGAATACCAAGGTATTCTTGCAGGCAGCTGCCTGACTATGCCAAAAGCATTGCATAATTTCTGCGAAGTCAACGGTCTTGATGAAAAAAGCACCGCCGAAGCAGTGCTTAAAAACAGTCTTAAAATGATAAAAAGGGAAGATCTGTTTGAAAAATATATATGAAAACATCAATCTTTATTTTCGTATATCTCAAATTTGATGCCGCTGTCTTTTAACAGCTCTTCACTCAATTTATCGGGGTAGAGTTCCTTTGCCACAATGCGAACTATACCTGCGTTTATTATTTGTTTAAGGCACATATTGCAGGGACTTGCCGTCACGTAAAGCGTGCCTCCCTTACAGCTCACACCGTTTACCGCACATTGGGTTATAGCATTGTTTTCGGCGTGTACCGCGCGGCATAGTTCGTGTCTTTCGCCGCTTGGTATGCCGAGTTCTTGCCTCAAACAACTGTTTATATCGCAGCAGTTCGGCAGTCCCTTCGGCGCACCGTTGTAGCCCGTTGCAAGAAGCTGATTGTCTTTGACTATCACAGCGCCGACGCGGCGTCTTAAACAGGTGGAACGCTTGCTTGCAAGCTCCGCCATACTCATAAAATATTCATCCCAACTTATTCTCGGCATATTATCAACTCCTTATTTTAACCTTTGTCTTACTGCTTCGTATATCATTATTCCTGCGGCAACGGCGGCATTCATAGACTCGGCTTTGCCGGGCATGGGTATTTTTACAAGTTCCGCCGCAAGTTCCGACACTTCATCGCTTATGCCGTTTGCTTCGTTTCCTATTATAATGCCGATACCGCCCGTCATATCTGTATCAAAACAGCTTTTTTCGCCTTTAAGATGTGCGGCGAAAGTTTTTATATCTTTGTTTTTTATAAAATCGCACAGATCAACATCCGTATAAACGGGCAGATGAAATATCGACCCCATTGTACTGCGCACAGTCTTTAAACTGTATGGGTCGGTACAACCTTTTGACAGTACAACACCGTCAGCGCCCGCTGCATCGGCTGTGCGTATTATCGTGCCCATATTTCCGGGGTCGGTAACACGGTCGAGCAGTATAAGAAACGGCTCTTTTGGTATATCGTTTATATTCGTTTCGGGTATTTCGCAGACACCCATAATGCCCTGC
>JAGAHK010000431.1 GCA_017627115.1 Bacillota bacterium
AGGGGCTTAATCGCTAATTTTCAAGTTGATTTTTAATGCGACAGCCCCGTTTTTTTATTGCAGCGCCCTCATAAGCAAGGCAGTCAGTTTTTGTTTTTTATCCGCAGCAAGCGGTGCGCCCTCGGGCATACGAAACGCAAGCACGACAGGCAGTATCTCGTTTGGTTTTTTATCCTTTATTCTTGTATAGAGTGCTTCTATTGCCGCTTTTTGTTCGGACGGCATATCCTGTATTATCTCTTTCAGTTCGTTTTCAAAGCCTTTCAAATCAGCCAAGTGTTACCGCCTCCATTATCTCTTTGATCTCCGTCAGTTTCACGAAAAGTTCCAAAAGCTGCCTGCTGCGCGGGTCAAGTTCATTGCGCAGTTCGCCGAGTATCTCTCCTCGGCCGTTTTTTATCTGCGCAGCCTGCGCCGACAGCCCCGAATACCTTTGCAGCAGCCTGTTTATGGACAATGCTTTAATCACCGTTTCCGCACGCGAGCGAAGCGGCGGATCCATATACGGCAGAACAGCCTGTATCATGGTTTCGGGCCGCTGCCTGTCCGCAGATGATATAGATGTAAACAAGCCGACTGCGCGTTCAATATTTTCATCGAAAAACCTGCTTGTATCCAAAATAAAACCACCTCCCCAAACAAGTATATTCGGAGAGGCGGTCATTTAAAACCTTATTTTAAAAGCTGATTTTAGAAATAACCTTTATTCGTTTACCACAGCGGCACCCGAAACATCCTTAATGGCCTTTGTGGGACACTTCTGCGTACATACGCCGCATTGTGTACATTTTTCATAATCAACCTTTGCAAGGAACTTATCCACGGCAACAGCCTGGCTGGGACAGTTCTTCTCGCAGATCTTACAGCCCATACAGCCGTTTGAACAGTTGTCCTTTGTGGGCTTTGGCATATCGTTTGAGTTACATGCCACTCTGATCTTTTTGTCATCGGGCACAAGCTCTATAAGGTGCTTGGGGCAAGCCTTGATGCAGGCACCGCAGGCAACACACTTTTCGCTGTCTACAACCGCAACACCGTCAACAATGCTCAATGCACCGAAATTACAGGCTCTTACACAGTTACCGTCACCGAGGCAGCCGAAAGCACACGCTTTACGTCCGCCCGAAACACCGTTTTCAAGGTCACAGTCCTGCTCACCGTAATATTCAAACTTTGTTTTTGCCGCTTCGCAAGTACCCATACACTTTACGAAAGCAACTTTCTTTACGCCCTGTTCCGCTTTTACGCCCATAACTTCGCCGACTTTTGCCGCACAGGCAGCGCCGCCGACAGGACAAGCGTTTACGGGGGCTTTGCCCGTTGCGATAGCTTCGGCAAGGGCATCACAGCCTGCAAAGCCGCAGCCGCCGCAGTTAGCGCCGGGCAGACACTCCCTTACAAGAGGTATCTTCGGGTCCTGCTCAACTTTAAGTTTGATGGAAGCGACACCAAGACCGCCGCCGAAGAGAAGACCCATACCGCCGATAGCGGCAACAGGTATAAGTATACTGCTGATATCCATAAGTCATTCCCTCCTTCTCAAAGCATACCCGAAAAGCCCAAAAAGGCGATCGCCATTAAGCCTGCGGTTACAAGTGCTATAGGAAAGCCCTCCATGCACTTCGGGATATTGCATTTTGCCACGCGCTCTCTTATGCCCGCAAAAAGGATGATAGCAAGCGCAAAACCGATAGCTGCGCCGATACCGTTCACAACGGAAGCGATAAAACCGTAGCCGTCGTTCATATTGTTAACGGCAACACCCAAAACCGCACAGTTTGTTGTGATAAGCGGAAGATAAACGCCGAGTGCCTGATACAGCGATGGAGAAGATTTTTTAATGAACATCTCAACAAGCTGGACCAGTGATGCAATAATAAGAATAAACGCGATATTATATAAATATTCAATATGTGCAGGCACAAGAATAAACTTGTGAACAAGCCAAGTTGCTGCGGAAGCAAGCGTAATAACGAAAACGACCGCAATGCCCATGCCCGTTGCCGTTTCAACCTTTTTGGAAACGCCGAGGAAGGGGCAGATACCCAAGAACTGCGAAAGCACAAAGTTGTGAACAAAGATCGCGCTCAATAAAATTAAAAATAAATTCATCTCACTACCTCCTTATTACGACTTTTTGCCGCTGCGCAGCTTATTTACGATAACCATTAAAAATGCAAGTGTCAGGAATGCGCCCGGAGGAAGTATCATAATGATAGTTCTTGGGAAGAATTCGGGAAGCACCGTTACGCCGAAAAGAGCGCCGCTGCCGAGGAATTCACGCACACAGCCGAGAAGAACAAGTGCAAACGTAAAGCCGAGACCGTTGCCTATACCGTCGAAAAGTGATGCGACAGGGCCGTTCTTGCCTGCGAAAGCCTCTGCTCTTGCAAGGATGATACAGTTAACAACGATAAGGGGGATATACACACCAAGCGCCGTAACAAGGCTCTGGGGTGCGAATGCGTTAAGAAGCATCTCCACTATCGTAACGAAACTTGCGATTACCACAACGTAGCAGGGTATACGTGCTTCGTCGGGCACAAATTTTCTGATAAGCGATATAACAAGGTTTGAGCAGGCAAGCACCGCCATTGTTGACAGACCCATGCCAAGACCGTTTATCGCACTTGTCGTTACCGCAAGGGTAGGACACATACCGATAACCTGAACAAAGGTGGGGTTTTCGTCTATTATACCGTTTTTAAGTATTTTTAAAGGATTACTCATTTACCCGTGCCTCCTTTCAGATTTTCTTCGTAATATTTCTGAACATCGTTAACGGCAGTTGTAACTGCGTTTGAAGTGATAGTCGCACCCGTGATGGCGTTTATCTCACTTTCGCCTGCCGTACCGCTCTTGATAACGGTAAGTTTGCCGCTTTTGCCCGGGAACTGCGGTGAGAGCACGTTCTCGGCATTTGCGCCAAGACCGGGGGTCTCGGAGTGCTTAACCACCTTAACACCCGTAACAGTACCGTCTTTGTCAATACCTATCATAAGGTTGAGACCCGAGCTGAAGCCCGAAGTTGTAACGGAGAAAGCATAACCTGCCGTATTACTGCCGTCAAGACCCTCGCTGTATGTGTCAAGGACATCCTTTTCACCGATAGGTGCGCCGACTGTTACCTCTGTATCAAAGCTTGATGCAGACGGAAGTACCGACTGCATGGCTTCCTGTTTTGTCTGTGCGTTTCTTTCCGCTATCTTATCTGCCGTTGCCGCATTTACACCGCCGAGGGCAGCTGCCGCAACCGCTGCGATAACAAGAAGAGAACCGCCTGTTCTTACTATAGGATTCATGACTTCTTCGCCTCCTTCTTTAAAGCTCCGAAGATCTTAGGACGTGTATATCTGTCGATAAGCGGAACACAAAGGTTCATAAGCAGTATCGAATAGGACACGCCTTCGGGATAGCCGCCGAAAAGACGGATAAGCGTTGTAAGGACACCGCAGCCGATACCCATTATTATCTGACCGTTAGGTGTAACGGGTGAGGATGCGTAATCCGTTGCCATAAAGAACGCGCCGAGCATAAGACCGCCTGTGAGAAGCTCGTAAAGAGGCTCTCTTGTGGGCGCTGCGCCGCATAATTTAAAGATGTAAGTAAGTACGAAAACCGTAAGGATATAGCTTACGGGTATCTTCCAGCTGATGACCTTTTTCATCATAAGGTAAACACCGCCGAGAATAAGTGCGATAGCACAGGTCTCGCCGATACAGCCGCCGATATTGCCTATAAAAGCATTCACATAATCCTGCTGTGTAAGGTTAACAGTGCCCTCTGCAAGCTGTGCAAGCGGTGTTGCGGATGATGTTGCATCGACCGCACCGATAACGCCGTAGCTTGTTGCGCCGAATGCCGCACCCGTCATAGCTGTCGGATACGAAGCCACAAGAAAGGCTCTTGCACCGAGCGCAGGGTTCATAAAGTTCTGACCCAGGCCGCCAAATATCTGCTTAACTATAACTATTGCGAAGAACGCACCCACAACGGGTACCCAGAAAGGTGCCGTTGAAGGCATATTCATTGCCAGCAGAAGACCCGTGATAACAGCCGAAAAGTCGGTAACGGTCACTTTCTGCTTTGAGAGCTTCTGATAAAGCGCCTCGAAACCTACTGATGAAACAATGGAGATTATTATAAGAATTGCAGCCCTGATGCCGAAATACACGATACCCATTATCGCCGCAGGCAGAAGAGCTATTACCACATCACGCATTACCGAACTGATAGTTTCGTTCGAGCGAACGTGCGGTGTGGAGGAAACCATTAAATTATTTTCCATTCTTTTCAGCCTCCTTCCTTGCTCTGATAATGCCCATAACAGTACGTTTTGTTATGCGCAGGCTTTGTGCGAGGTGGCGCTTTGCGGGGCAAACGTAACTGCACGAGCCGCACTCGATACAGTCAACGCCGTTATGCGCCTCAAACGCATCATAATCCTTGGCAAGTGCATCCTGATTGAGTTCAAGGGGCATAAGACCCATAGGGCAGGCGCCCACGCATTTGCCGCAGCGTATGCAGTTGCTTTCCTCGGGGAGAGTTGCCTCTTCTTTGGTAAGGCAAAGCAAAGCGGAGGATGTTTTAACAAATGGAACATCAATGTTGTAGAGTGCGGGACCCATCATGGGACCGCCTGCGATTATCTTCGCACAGTCCTCTTTAAGACCGCCTACAGCCTCGATAAATTCCTTGATATTCATACCTATACGTATCTGATAGTTGCCCGGGTTGTTAACGCCGCTGCCCGTTATTGTAACGATACGGCGCATAAGCGGACGGTTTTTAACGACCGCACGCTCTATGGCAAGCACGGTATCGACATTATCCACTATGCAGCCAACGCTCGCAGGCAGACCGCCGCTGGGTACTTCGCGTCCCGTAACGGCGTAGATAAGCTGTTTTTCGGAACCCTGCGGGTATTTGCATTTAAGTGCGATAACTTCGATATTGGAATACTTTTCGGCAGCCTTTGAAACAGCCTCAAAAGCATCCATTTTATTAACTTCTATTGCAATATAGCCCTTTGCCTTTGGGTGGAGCTGAAGCATAACGTCAAGACCCATAACAAGTCTGTCGGTCTTTTCAAGCATAACGCGGTGGTCGGTGGTGAGGTAAGGCTCACACTCGGCAGCGTTGACGATAATGCTGTCTATCTCCTGTCCCGGAGGCGGATTAAGCTTTATATGTGTGGGGAAACCCGCACCGCCCAGACCAACGATACCTGCATTTTTCACTTTGTCAAGTATTTCTTCCCTTGACATTGATTTGTAGTCGTTTTCGTCGGTCTCCTTGCCGATGGAGGGATCCTCCTCAAACTTTCCGTCGTTTTCGATAATAATAGAGTTTACTGTTGCCCCGCTCGGTGTAAGCATGGGCTTGATGTCCTTTACCGTGCCCGATACGGATGAATGTATCGGTGCGCATACAAATGCCTTTGCTTCCGCAATTTTTTGTCCCAAAAGCACTCTGTCGCCTTTTTGCACGATCGGTTCACACGGTGCGCCGATATGCTGGCTTACGGGAAAGACCATCAAGGCGCCTTCTTTGGGCATAAGTATCTCAATAGGCTTATAATTTGTCAAAGCCTTGCCGTCAGGCGGATGTATGCCTCGTTTAAAGGTGTGAAGATTCATATATTTAACGCCCCTTTCTGTAAAATTGCGAATAGTTCCGCCACCCCATACGGGCGGAACATTCCTTTAGGGTATAGCCAAAACTCCCCTACTTATCTATGTTACAATATTTTTGATAAAAATGCAATATGAAATATAAAAATAAACAAAAATTTGTAGAAATTTACAGTGCAGTTAGTTAAAGTTAACTAAAAGTACCATTTCTTGTTAAACGAATAATTATAGAAAAATAAAAAGGGCATCTGTAGACACCCTCTTCATTAAAAAAAACTATTATTTATGTTCTTACAACATCTATACCTATGCTATGTACATACCCTCGTTTGGACGGTCGCTATCAGCTCTATCATCTTTTTCAGCTGCATAAGTCGAATTGCGGCTTGATGTATTTGCCCCGCTTGCATATATCTTCTCTGCTTTTTCTCCTTTAGG
>JAGAHK010000432.1 GCA_017627115.1 Bacillota bacterium
CATTCTTGAAATAGTTTTTGGGTATGTCTATATCCAGACCCTTGTCCTTGTCGCGGAAGTATTCCGTTGCAAGGGTGTTCTTTTCGTATTCGCTGTGACCCATAACGAAAAATTGGCGCATATCCGTGCTTGCGACTATGTAAACGCCTGCTTCGTCGCTTGTGGATATGACCCTTATGCCGTCCGTTTTTTCAATATCCTCGGTACGTACTTCGGTATGGCGCGAGTGCGGTGCATAAAAAATATCGTCAAAGCCTCGCAGCAGGTCTATATGGTCATATACCTTTTTATGCGGAAAAACGCCGAACATTTTTTTCGGCAGCTGATATTTCGGTATGCCGTAGTGATAGTAAAGCCCTGCCTGCGCTCCCCAGCAGATATGGAAGGTGCTTGTCACATTGCTCTTTGTCCATTCCATTATCTCGGTCAGTTCGCTCCAATAGTTCACTTCCTCGAATTCCATCTGTTCAACGGGTGCGCCCGTGATTATCATACCGTCGTACTTGTCGTTTTTAACATCGTCAAAAGTCAGGTAAAATGTGTCCAGATAAGCGCGTGAGGTGTGCTTGGAGATATGGCTCTCCATGTGCATAAAGCTGACCTCCACCTGCAGCGGTGAGTTGCTCAGCAGGCGCAGAAGCTGCACTTCGGTCTGCTGCTTGTTGGGCATGAGGTTGAGTATAAGTATTTTAAGCGGACGGATATCCTGATGAAAAGCACGGCTCTCGTCCATAACAAATATGCTTTCGTTTGTGAGTATGTTCTTTGCCGGCAGATTGTCGGCTACCTTGATTGGCATTCTTATCATTCCCTTGTGTTTTAATTGATTACTTTGTGATTATATCACAGATAAAAATAAAAATCAACAGAAGAAAAAAATTGAGTTTTGCCGCTTTTGTGAAAAACACAAGATCGGGGCAGTAAATGTCAGCCGTGCCGTGGTATTGTCGTTATAGCGGGGGAAATATGTGAGAAAATGCAAAAAAGCTGTGGGGAACTTGTGTCCGTACGGCAGATGTTTTCCCCGACCCTAATAAAGGGGTATGACAGAGCCGGTATTTTTTTATAACACGCCGCATCGCACGGCAGGGGCATTGTGCAAGGCGCATAAACAGCGGCACGAAAAAAAGCCCGTGATTTTTTTTGACACGGGCATCGCAAAGGTATGACAAAGGAACAGCCAAGCTTTAACAAAGCGTTGACAGAGCTTTGACAGAGGAATAGCACTATAAAAAGAAATAAAGAATATAATAATATAATAATTTAAGAAAGAAAGAATGTGTGTGAACGCACACAAACTTTTTTGAGCGAAATTTTTTCAAACTTCCCGTATTTTATAAATTCATTGTGTTTATCATATGTGCGGTATAGCCTGCGCCGAAGCCGTTGTCTATATTAACCGTCACAACACCGCTTGCGCAGGAATTGAGCATACTCAGAAGTGCGGAAACACCGCCGAAAGATGCACCGTAGCCCACGCTTGTCGGCACAGCTATTACGGGACAGTCGGCAAGACCGCCCACAACGCTTGCAAGCGCCCCCTCCATACCTGCTATGGCTATTATCACGTTTGCACTCATTATATCGTCCTTGTGCGCAAGCAGACGGTGTATGCCCGCAACGCCCGCATCGTATACACGCCGAACCCTGCTGCCCATAAATTCCGCCGTGAGGGCAGCTTCTTCCGCAATGGGCATATCGCTTGTGCCTGCGGTTATAACAAGCACCGTGCCTTTTGTGCGCTTTTCGGGCAGACCGCCCGTTACGCCTGCTTTTGCGCTTTCGTAGTATTCTATATCGGTTTTATCGCACAGAAATTCATAGGCGGTTTTGCTTAAACGTGTTGTGAGTATGCGCTTTTGTCCGCTTTTTTGCAAGGTTTTTATGATCTCGAGTATCTGCTCGGGGGTCTTGCCTGCACCGTAAATCACCTCGCCCGCGCCTTGTCTTATGCCGCGGTGGGTATCGGGCTTTGCAAAGCCGAGTTCCCTGAAACCGAAGTCTTCAAAGGGCTGCGTTTTTAAGCGCAAAGCCGCTTCATCGGGCGAAAGCGCACCCGAAGCGACACTGTTGAGTATATCCGTGAGCTCGTTTTTATCCATATTTTCTCCTTGTGAGTGATGATTTTGCCAAAACGGCTCGTTTTCCGTGGTCATAATTTTGAGTTTTCCCAAATGTCAAACAATTATATTTTTCCTGAAAGAAAAACAGGAAAACTCAAGTTGATTATACACTACATTTAGTGCTTTTTGCAAGCATAAACACAAGTCTGTAACAAAGACGAAAAGTTATGTAACAATATTTAATAATATTATAAACATTTTGTTGTTGCTTTTTGTTTTTTGCTGTGCTAAAATAGGCTATGTCACCAAAATATGGAATTGTTTGCAATTCCGTTGGTTATTCGTGTTAAGCGGAAAATTATTTCCGCGGAATACGAATGTCGTTGACGACCATAAAAGCTCCATAGCACGGCCAA
>JAGAHK010000433.1 GCA_017627115.1 Bacillota bacterium
AACGACAAAAGTCTTTGGACTTTGGGCGTTTACTTGCGCCGACTGCGAGCCGCAAAGCGGCTTTATTCCTTGTACGCAGTCGTGTGCATGCCCCGCAGGGTTATAGTAAAGGACATTTTTAAATGTCGTTTACTATAATATTCTTTTAATAAACGCAAAAAGAGCCGTGCCGCGGAATATTTTATCCGCAGACAGCAGCTCCTTATTGTGTTTGTTTTTTCGATCCGATCGGTGCCATTAATTAAATTCACACGCATTCCAATCTATTTTATAGAATGCGTTGTTGAATACATCGTTTTCAAAATCGTTCTGGAAAACGGGTGTTACCACGCCTGCGTGCTTTGCGTTAAAGTGGAACTTCGCAGGCTTTGTGTAAAATGCGCCCTGTGCGGAGAAATATATCATCTGTCTGATAATGTTGATGACCATATTTTCCTTGCCTTCGGGTACGTTTTCAAAGCTGATGTCGGGTCTGCCGTATTTGCTCATACCGCGTGTATGTATCCACATTAAAGGCTTTTTCGCACGCCTGTCTATGGAGGAACTTATGCGGATATGGTCGCAGGGGCTGAACTCGGGCTGGAAAATGCGCTTGCGCCAGTCGATGGGCGAATAGAGAGTTACCGTTGAAAAATCAAAAACGGCTTTTCCGCCTCTTTCGACAAGAGCCTGTATATAACCTATAACATTGCGCATATATGTAAGGTCTGTGTCGTCCTTGACCTCGCCGCGGATGATAGCCCAGCTGTGCTCGCCCTTGACTTTAAGGTAAAGCTCGGGGTTTTCTTCCATAAGTATGCTGCCGATAGTGCCGCCCATCATATTGTCCATATATTCGCTGTCGTTTTCCCTGTCGATGTAGAAAAACTCAAGCCCTTCGGGGAAACCGTCTACATGGTGGCGGTCTTTAAGCACCTCGAACTTGTCCTCAAGCGATGCACCCAAAACCACGTAAAACAAATACGGATGATAGTCGATATCAATATAAAACGGTCTGTCTAATTTCATTTTCTACACGCTCCTTGTATACAATATAAAATTATTGTATCATATAAAAATAAAATTGAAAAGCCCTTTTTTATTACAATTTGATAACATATGAAATATATGGCATACGCAACAAAAAAAGAGCCGCTGCATAATGCAACAGCTCTTTTGATGTATTTAGTCAATGATATTAAAGTGCTGCCTTTGCTGTATCAACTAACTTTGTGAAAGCAGCTGCATCGCAAACAGCGAGGTCTGCAAGCATCTTTCTGTTTAATGTAACGCCTGCATTTTTAAGGCCGTTCATGAACTTGCTGTATGAAAGACCGTTAAGTCTTGCAGCAGCGTTGATACGAACGATCCAAAGTCTTCTGTAAGCACGCTTTGTCTGCTTTCTGCCTGCAAAGCTGTGTGCCATAGCCTTCATAACGGACTGCTTAGCAACTCTGTACTGCTTGCTTCTTGCGCCGAAGTAGCCCTTAGCCATCTTTAAAACTTTCTTATGCTTCTTACGTGCGTTTAATGCGCCTTTAACTCTTGCCATTTTTCAAGTCCTCCTATCAAATATAAGGTAAGCAGCGTTTCATCTGCTTCATGTTTGTCTTATCAACCAAATCAGACTTACGGAGATCTCTTAATCTCTTTGTGTTCTTCTTTGTTAAGATGTGCTGCTTGTTAGCTTTTGTCTTTTTAAGCTTGCCCGAACCTGTAACGGAAACTCTTTTGGCAACAGCCTTTCTTGTCTTTAACTTAGGCATTGTGTATTCCTCCTTAAATGCTCTCTTTAAAGTGTTTTTTTCTCTTTAAAGACTTCTATAGTTGGTTATTATGCTTTTGGCGCAAGGAACATTGCCACGGTCCTGCTCTCCATCTTGGGGGGCTTTTCAACCGTGCCGAATTCTGCGACCTGTGCCGCAAAATCGTTCATTACCGCAATAGCGGAATCAGCGCGTCCAAGCTCTCTACCTCTTAAACGTATGCTTATTTTGACCTTGTTGCCTTCTTTGAGGAACTTGGTAGCATTCTTTACCTTAACCTGAATGTCATGCGTGTCAATGTTAGGGGATAAACGCAGCTCCTTAATTGCAACTGTTTTTTGCTTTTTGCGCGCTTCTTTCTCGCGCTTTGCCTGATCGAATTTGTACTTGCTGTAGTCCATTATCTTGCACACGGGCGGCTTGGCCTGCGGCGAGATCTTGACCAAATCAAGATTTTTCTCATCGGCGATCTTCTGTGCATCCCTTGCTGACATGATACCCAGCTGTTCGCCGTCGTTGCTTATCAAACGTACTTCCTTATCCCTGATCTGCTCGTTTGTCATTAAATCAGTAATAGCAGACACCTCCTTAAAATAAAAAAGAACAGGCTGTAAAGCTCTGCTCAAAATTTCGGTCATTGACACATATGCCCATAAAGGGTTAATGAAAATGAGTAACCTTAAAGCCGCTTGCCGTAAGGTGAGAAGTAGAGCTTCTTCTTTACAAGAAAATATTATAACATTGTTTTTGTGCTTTGTCAACCGTTATTTTCATTTTTTTTGGATTTTACGGATCTTTTTGCTTATTCCGTTTTTTCTGCCGCCGCGAATGATCAACATTTACCTTTTCAAAAAAACGATCTTTCAAAAAAACAGAAAAACCCGACCCTAAAAACTATTGAATTTTCCTTAATAAAATGTTATAGTAAAGATATAGGGGAACGCTGATTAAATTCAAAAAAACAAAAATAATTTTAGCCGATGGCGGCGCATTTGTAGGCGACCATGCTAATGTGAAGCT
>JAGAHK010000434.1 GCA_017627115.1 Bacillota bacterium
ATGCAACACCCTCTTTGTATTGTTTATCTTCTTAATTTGCCTCTTTTGAGGAATGCGGGTATATCAATGCTGCCGCTGTCAAGCTCTGCGGCTTTTGAGTGTACCTCGTCAAAATGTGTACGCTTTTCCTGCTCCGCCTTGATCTCCTCGGTCGTGGGTGCAGGCTCCTGCGCTATCTCGGCAGCCTGTTCTTCGGCAGTCTCCTCTATCTCGTCCATATGCTCTATTGTCTTTGTAAAACTCGGGCGTGTGCGTGCAATAGGTGTACTGCCGATTATATTACCCTTATCAATAAGACCTGTTGCAACAACGGTAACTACAACATCATCACCGAGTTCTTCGTTGATAGATGTACCGAAGATAGTTTCAACATCGGGATCGAGAGATGCGGATACCATTTCGGCAGCTTCCGCAGCTTCAAGAATAGGCAGGTTGGAACTGCTGGAGAAGTTGATAAGCACGCTCTTTGCGCCAACGATAGTCGTTTCAAGCAGCGGAGAGTTGATAGCTTCCTGTACGGCAGCTTCCGCGGAGCTTGCACGGCCGACACCGAAGTGTGCAAGACCCTTGTCGCGCATTACCGTGCATACATCGGCAAAGTCCACATTTATCATGCCGGGCTTTGTGATAAGGTCGGAGATACCCGTAACACCCTGATACAAAACGCTGTCGGCGATCTGGAATGCCTGTGTCATTGTTGTTGATTTATCTGCAATTTCAAGCAGTTTCTGGTTGGGGATAACGATGAGCGTATCAACATTCTCACGGAGAAGCTCGATGCCGTTCACGGCGTTATTCATACGCTTCTTGCCCTCGAAGTTAAAGGGCTTTGTAACTACCGCAACGGTAAGTATACCCATTTCGTGAGCGAGCTTTGCAATAACGGGTGCTGCGCCCGTACCTGTGCCGCCGCCCATGCCTGCGGTGATAAACACCATATCCACACCGTCAAGCACTGCCTTTACCTCATCGCGTGACTCCTCTGCCGCCTTTGCGCCGACTTCGGGTCTGCCGCCTGCACCGAGACCTTTTGTTATGGTAGTGCCTATGGTTATTTTTCTGTGTGCGTTTGAGTTTCTCAAAGCCATATCGTCTGTGTTGATGGCTACAAAATCAATGCCCTCGGGACTGTTTTCTATCATGCGGTTTACGGCATTTCCGCCGCCGCCGCCGACACCAAGCACAACTATCTTGGCAGTGTTGTCAAATTCGTTGTTGTTTTCGTCAAGTACTATCAATGTCTTCTCCTCCTGCGGTTTTATATACTGAATATTAGTTAATATCATTGTCGGGTATAGTAATTATACTACAAACTATATTGTACAATTTTTCTGAAGATTTTTCAATAGGCAATTTCATTTTTCTCAAAAAATTTTCAAAATTGTTACAAATATTACGTTTGTTTTTCACGCAAAATCAGTTTGTATATGTGAAAGTCGGGTTTTCGAGTGTCAGATCAAGCGTTCCGGGTACGGTGGTATCAAGTGTTTTCAGTATTTCTATAAGTGTGAGCATACGTCCCGTCGAACCGTCGCTTTTTCCGTATATCACCTGTACGCTGCCGCAGTAGAAGCGGATGTTGGCAGGGTCGCTTATATCCACTTTTAGTATATTGTTCATCAGCTGATACTTGCTGAAAAGCAGCGAAAGCTCGTTCATTGCCTCAAAAGCGCGAGGATTGTCCACATCAAGATATTCGCCCACTGTAAAGGTATCGAATTTAAGCCCCGTGATTACGGGTGCGGGGTAGCTTATCTCGCTTTTTACGTCTATAACAAGGCCGTTGTCGCTCAAACAAAGGTAATTGCCCGTATATTCGGCATAGCCCTTTATTTTGCGCTCCGTAACCGTGATTATAAGCGTGCGCGGCAGCTGTTTTTCTATGCGTGCGCTTTGTATGTAATTGTTCTTTTCAAGTTTTTTTATGGTCTGCGACTTGTTGAAGGCAAAAATATTGCTGTTGTTTTCGGCAGCAATGCTGCGTATCGTGTCCTCGCTGACAAGCTCGTTGCCGCGTATCTGTATATCCGTTATGCGGAATACGGGCAAAAAAAGCAGCAGCAGGAAAGTCAGCACAACGCAAACGCCTATCAGCGCCGCAAGCAAACCTGCTCTTTTCATATCTTTCACCTTTTGGTTATGAAAACGCAGATTAAATTCAAAAAAAACATTTTCGGTTTCCTTAGATCAGCGTTTTCTTAATTATAATATAATATATTCGGATACTTTATCTATTATATAATAAATCCAAAACGCGGTACTTGTCAAGTATTTTGGCGAAAAAACGCCTTTTGCTTTATGCGGTTATAAGATACGCCATTATCGGCAGGGTGATTATGCTCAAAAGCGTGGTCACAACAACAAGGCCTGCCGCTATATCCTCGTCATAGTCAAAGCGCACGGCAAAAACGGAGGTTATCGCAGCGCAGGGGCAGGATTCAAGCATTATGGCGATCTGTGCGGTCTCGCCCGTTATATTCAGCGCTTTGAATAATCCGAGACAGACGAGAGGCACAAGTATAAGGCGCACACATACCGCAAAAGGAATGAATTTGTTGCCTAAAAGTCTTTCGGGCTTGCTGCCCGCTATGAGCATACCCGTTACTATCATCGAAAGAGAGGTATTCATGCTGCCTATATAGCTTATCGGCTGCTTTATCACATTTGGCACATCTATCCTTAAAATATATATTATAAGACCTATAACAACAAATATAAGCACGGGTGTTGTGGCTATGCTGTGCAGCATTTCTTTCACATCCGCTTTTTTGTTTACCGTTGCATAGCCGACCGTCCACAGCAGAATGTTGTATACAGTTACAAAAGCGCCTGCGTATATAAGCCCCTCACTGCCGAAAAGTGCTTCTATCAGTGGGAAACCCATATACGCCGCGTTTGAGAAACTGCACGCAAACCTGACTATGGGTGCATTTTTATCTTTAAAACGGCAGGCAAGCAGAAGTGAGACCGCAATGCCGAGCGAAACAAGAACCGTACTTAAAACAAACTCCCGTATAAGGTTTGAAAGCACGTTTTCGTCAAAGCCGCTTGTGTATGAGTTTATTATCATCGCAGGGATGATAAGATTGATGAGCAGGTCGGAAAAGTGTTTTTTTGCCTCCTGCTTTATTACACCTGCTTTTACGCTTGCAAAGCCCGAAAGTATCAGTATAAAAAGTATGGCTACCTGTCCTGCCGTTATTTCCGCAAGTTCCATGTGTATTTCCTCCGGATGGTATTTTTGGGAAACGCTGATTTAATGATACCGAAAATGTTTTTTTGAATTTGATCGGCGTTTCTTTAGGTATTCGTGTTTTTGCATTATTTGGCAAAATCCATTATATACTTTTCGGGTCGGTTTGTAAAGTTTATTTTTGGGGCTTAAACGGGTGTTTTTCCGAAAGGCTGCTCTGTATATTCCGCTTTTATGCCTATATCGGCAAGCTTTGTGCATATATCTTCGTAGCCGCGCAGAACATATTCCCCGTTTTTTATTATGCTGCTGCCGCTTTTTGCGCTTATTGCAGCAAGTATGAGCGCGGCACCGCAGCGCAGGTCGCTTGCCTCGACAGCGGCGCTTTTAAGCCCGTGTCCAAGCCCGTGTACTATAAATTCCCGTTCGCCGTATTTCTCTATATCCGCACCCATTGCGCAAAGCTGCGGTATATGCCTGTATCTGCCCTCAAAAATATTCTCGTGTATCTTGCAGTCGCCGTGGCTTACGGCTGCAAGTGCGGTAAACTGCGGCTGCATATCCGTAGGGAAAAGCGGATATGGCGCAGTGAATATCTCTTTTGGGTTTATTGTGTTTTTCGGCGCATCTATATAGATGCTGTCCGCTCCGCACTTTATAATGCAGCCCATATCTTCAAGCAGCTTTATCACATATTCGAGCTTGTCGGGTGCGGTATCGCGTATAAACAGTTCACCGCCCGTTATTGCCGCCGCCGTAAGGTAAGTGCCCGTTTCTATGCGGTCGGGCATTATTCTGTGTTCCGCATGACCGAGCATACCGCCGCAGCCCTTTATTTCTATGACTTCGCCGAAACTTATATCTGCGCCTGCGCTGTTCAGAAAGGCGCATAGATCCTCTATCTCGGGTTCCAGTGCAGGCGAGTGTATATGTGTTCTGCCTTTTGCCGCTGCGCCTGCCATAACCGCCGTTTCGGTCGCACCCACACTCGGGAATTTAAGCTTTATATCGGCGCCCGAGAAACCGTGCCTTGCTTCTATCTCTATTTTTTTGTCCGAAACAAATATTTCCGCGCCCATTTTTTTCAGCACTTCAAGGTGCATATCTATCGGTCTTTCACCCAGACGGCAGCCGCCGGGCGCGCATAAAACGACTTTGCCGAAGTTTTGTGCGGCAGGAGCGGCAAAAAGTATGGAAGAGCGCATTTTTCCGCATAATTCGGGAGAAATTGCAAAGCCGCTTTTCTTGCCCTGCTTTATTTTTGCGGTATTTTTGTAAATTTCGCATTCAAGCCCGAAAGCGCGTATTATTTCCGCAGCGGTCTCTGTATCGGACAGCCGCGGACAGTTTTCAAGCCCTGCGCTTTCGCACATCACGGCTGCCGCCATTATCGGCAGAGCCGCATTTTTGGCACCGCTTATAAATACTTCTCCGCTGACGGGCATACCTCTGCTTTCCAAAATAAAAGATCCCATGTCTATCACCCATAAAACTATATTTCAGTCTATGGAACATGAGATCTTTTTGTGATTTATTCCTGTGTTTTTTTCTTCTTTTTGTCTGCAACGAGGGATTCGGCATATGCAAAAGCGCCGTCCATCGTGGTAAAGAATTTCTCCTTGCCCATTCTGTCCTCGCAGCCGAATTTCTGGAGTACCTTGTAAGGCTGGGGATTGAGCTCGGCATAAAGCACGGTTATATTGTTCTTTTTGCAGTAGTCGATGGTCTTTCTTAAAGAGTCCACCAGTGTGCCGTCTATATTAGGCACATTTTTCATACGCAGTATAAGCACATCGCTTTTTACGTTCATCTGCTTCATTATATCCATAAAGCGTGTGGAAGCACCGAAGAACATCGGACCTGCGAACTCGTATACAAGTATCTCGTTGTTGATATACTTGTGAGTATCGTTTTCGTGCTCTTTGGATACCGTGTTTATCTCGAAAGATTCGCTCATGCGCTTGATGAAAAGGAACATTGCAAGCACCATGCCGAATTCTATTGCTACAACAAGGTCAAATACTACCGTCAGCACAAAGGTGAGTATAAGCACCGAAAAGTCGCTTTTTGTGGTCTTGTAGATAAGGGCGAATTCTTTGAACTCGCACATATTTATGCTTGTTACTATAAGTATGGCAGCCAGCGTGGTCATTGGAATGAGCTTTGCAAGCGGCATGGCTGCAAGCATTATTATCAGCAGTGCAAAAGCGTGTACCATGCCCGCAACGGGTGTTCTGCCGCCGTTTTTGATGTTTGCCGCCGTTCTTGCAATAGCGCCCGTAGCAGGCAGACCGCCGAAGAGCGCACTTGCGATATTCGCAACGCCCTGCGCTATAAGTTCCTGGTTGGAGTCGTGCTTGTCACCTGTCATACCGTCGGCAACAACTGCGGAAAGAAGGGATTCTATACCCGCAAGTATTGCAATGGTTATGGCGGGCTCAACAAGCGCCGATACCTTTATGCCTGCAAGAGAGGGCAGATGCGGCTTGGGTATTGCGCCGCTTATGTTGGTATATTTTGAACCGATCGTGGAAACGTCCGTCCACATACCGTTTTTCTGCAAAAGGTACACAACAGCCGTTGTAACGACAAGTGCAACGAGTGAACCGGGTATCTTCTTGTTTATCTTGCCCCAGAAAATTATGATAAGCACCGCCGCAGCGCCTATTATGACGGCGTGGATATTTATTCTTGAAATGTTTTGCAGGTAGGATGCCCACTTTTCAAGGAATTCGGAGCTTATGCCGTCTATGTTCATGCCGAGAAAATCGTTGAGCTGTGTTGAAAACAGCGTTACGCCGATACCCGTGGTAAAACCGACGGTAATGGGGAAGGGTATGAATTTGATAACATCACCCAGACCCAGCAGGCCGAATATAATAAGGAAAATACCTGCCATAACGGTCGATATGATAAGTCCGTCGATGCCGTATTCCGCGATTATGCCGCAGATTATAACAACAAATGCCGCCGTGGGGC
>JAGAHK010000435.1 GCA_017627115.1 Bacillota bacterium
AGTTATCCCGTCCTTACAATTGCGAATTTCCGTCTTCGGGCGGTCACAAGAGTGATTTATTATAAACTTTTCCCAAAAAACAGGGCTGTTAATTGTGAATTTTATGTTAATTTCCTATTTAAGTTTTTTTAAAAATGTGGTATACTAAAAATAATATTTATTTTGGGAACCGAGTCAATGATATTCGTATTCCGCAAAAATAAATTTTTGCTATTTGGTTATAATAAAGATTTTTTATAAGGAGTAATATATTTTGAGCAGTAATGAAAGAAAGAAATGCCCCGTCGGCGGCAAAGGCATCGGCGGTCAGGCAGTTATAGAGGGCGTTATGATGCGCGGCAGAACATTGTATGCAATGGCTGTGCGCGGTGAGAACGGCGAGATAAAAATTGAAAAAACGCCGCTGAAAAAGCGTGTGAGCAAGCTGTGGAACGTACCGCTTATCCGCGGCTGTGTTGCCTTTGTGGACAGTCTTGTTATAGGTATGAAAATAATAGGCCGTTCCGCCGAAATGGCAGGTATGGAGGACATAGAATACGACCGCGACAGCAAATTCGAGCGCTGGCTTGAAGACAAGGTCGGCGACAAACTCACCGACTATGTTATCGGCATAAGCGTTGTTATATCCATAGTTATGTCGATAGCCCTGTTTATGGTGCTCCCGACCATAATCGGCGGCTGGGTCAACACACTTTTCGGCAGTCATGCCCGTGTGCGCGCCGTTATCGAGGGCTTGGTGAGAATAGCTATCTTCCTCGGCTATATCCTGCTTGTTTCGCAGATGAAAGACATCAAGCGCGTGTTTATGTATCACGGTGCCGAACATAAGACAATAAACTGTTTTGAAAGCTATGACGAGCTGACAGTCGAAAACGTGAAAAAACACACAAGGCTGCATAAACGCTGCGGCACAAGCTTTTTGGTGCTTGTTATGCTTGTGAGTATGTTTGTTTTCTTTTTTGTGAATACAAACGTGCTTTATCTGCGCATAATATCAAGAATACTTCTTGTGCCCGTTATTGCAGGCATTTCCTATGAGCTTATCAAATGGGCAGGCAGCCACGACAATTGGCTTGTAAATCTTGTCAGCGCGCCCGGTATAGCCTTGCAGCACATAACCACAAAGGAACCCGATGATGATATGATAGAGTGCGCGATAGCCTCATTAAAGGCTGTTCTGGAAGAAGAACCCGATGAGGACTACGAGCAGAACAAGAATACCGATGCAGACAGTTAAACAGGCGCTTATAAGCGTAAAAAACAGTCTGAAAAAAAACGGTATCGACACCTGGAGCATAGACGGCGACCTGCTTGTTATGGAAGCCGCAAAGCTGACACGTATGCAGCTTGTAACAAGAGATGACGACATTCTCACCGCAGACAGCGAGAAAAAACTTGAAAGCCTGCTGAAAAAGCGGCTTGAACATATGCCTATGCAGTATATACTCGGGCATTGCGAGTTTATGGGACTTGAGTTTTCCGTCAACGAAAATGTACTTATCCCCCGCCCCGATACCGAGATACTTGTTGAAAAGGTGCTTGAATACAAACCAAGAAAAGTGCTTGATATAGGCACAGGCTCGGGTGCAATAGCCGTTTCGCTTGCGAAATACGGCACAAAAAGTGTGACCGCAGCCGATATCTCAACAAAAGCGCTTGAAACGGCGGCAAAAAACGCCAAAGCCAACAATGTTGATGTAAATTTTGTAAAAAGTGATATTTTTGAAAATATATCGGGCAGATTTGATGCAATAGTTTCAAATCCGCCGTATATAGTGCGGAATGTGATACCCACGCTTGACAGACAGGTAAAGGACTTTGAGCCGCACCTTGCGCTTGACGGCGGCGAGGACGGGCTGGACTTTTACCGCAGGATAGTCGAAAACGCCAAAGAACACCTTGAACCAAACGGTCTGCTGGCATTTGAGATAGGCTATGACCAGGGGGAAGCGGTGAGCAGGCTCGTGTCGGAGGCAGGCTTTGCAAAAGCCGCCGTGACCAAAGACCTTGCGGGGCTTGACCGCGTTGTAACGGGAATAAACGCTATTTGATGCAAAGGAGCAATTTTTATGTTTGCTGCAGTTGCAGAACTTGAAAGAAAATATATCGACCTGTCGGATAAGATAAACGACCCCGACATAATCGCGGATAACGGCACATGGCGCAAGCTGATGAAAGAACACAGCGACCTCTCGCCCATTGTCGAGAAATACCGCGAATATAACGAAACACAGCATAATATTGAAGAGGCGAAGCTTTTGCTTGAAGAAAACGATGACGAAATACGCGCGCTTGCAAAAGAGGAGCTTTCCGAAAACAGCGAAAAGCTTGAAAATATTGCAAACGAGCTGAAAATACTGCTTCTGCCCAAGGATCCGAATGATGATAAAAACGTCATTGTGGAAATACGCGGCGGCGCAGGCGGCGACGAAGCCAATATATTTGCAGGTGACCTTTTCAGGATGTACAGCCGCTATGCCGATTCAAAGCGCTGGAAAGTTGAGGTAATGTCCGCAAACGAAAGCGAAATGGGCGGCTACCGCGAAATATCGTTTATGATAATAGGTCAGGGCGCATATTCGCGCCTTAAATACGAAAGCGGTGTTCACCGTGTTCAGCGTGTGCCGACCACGGAATCGGGCGGCAGGATACACACCTCGACGGTTACGGTAGCAGTTTTGCCCGAAGTTGAGGATGTGGATGTAAAGCTTGATATGAACGATTGTAAATTCGATGTTTTCCGTGCCTCGGGCAACGGCGGACAGTGTGTAAATACCACGGATTCGGCGGTAAGGCTCACGCATATCCCAACAGGCATCGTGATCTCCTGTCAGGATGAAAAAAGCCAGCTCAAAAACAAGGATAAGGCGCTGAAAGTGCTTATGAGCAAGCTTTACGACCTTGAACAGCAAAAACAGCATGACGAAGTTGCGGCGGAGCGCAAAAGCCAGATAGGCAGGGGCAACCGCAATGAGCGTATACGCACATACAACTTCCCGCAGGGCAGAATGACCGACCACCGCGTAGGTCTGACCCTTTACCGCCTCGAAAGCATAATGAACGGCGATATAGACGAGATAACGGATACGCTGATAACGGCAGACAGGGCGGAGAAACTTGCCGAAAGGTAAGACTGCAAATTGCAGATAACTTACAAAAATAATGTTGTAAAGGATTATGATGATATAAGAAATCAGAAGAAAGGATTGATCCTATGAGTATAAAAGAATATGCAATAGATGTTATAAATTCTCTTCCCGACGAAAAAATCGTTGCATTTTTGACATTGGTCGCCGATGAAAACACACTTGCACGAATGGAAAGCGAAATTATAAAAAATGACCCGAACCGAAAGCTTTACAACAGTTTTGAAGAAGTTTTAAAGACAATAGAAAACGAAGATGAGTAAATATAAAATCGACTTTACAAATATATTCAAAAAAGACCTTAAACGGGCAAAAAGACGCGGCTATGATATGCGGCTTATAACCGATGTTGTAAACAAACTGCAAGAAGGAGAACCTCTCCCTCAAAAAAATCGCGATCATGCTTTGACGGGCAATTGGGAAGGCTATCGTGAATGTCATATTGCGCCCGATTGGTTGCTGATATATGAAATATATGAGGACAGATTGATTTTATTATTAACTCGTACCGGTACTCACAGTGATTTGGATCTGTAGCGATATTAACGAAATGCACGTCATTTCTTTATATATATCAAAAATTTATTTTAAAAT
>JAGAHK010000436.1 GCA_017627115.1 Bacillota bacterium
AAAGTTATGTTAATAACTTGTCAATTCAACAAAATTACTTAATAAGCCTCTTTTAAATCGTGCAAAACTTCTATTTATTTTTGTTACAGTTTTTTTATATAATAGCCGCATTAGGTTTAATGACCTGAGGAGAAACAAAAAAGAGAAGAGAAAATATTTTAAGGAGGCTTTCTTAATGAAATCCAAAGCAAAGAAAATTATCGGCGGACTTCTTGCGGCAACAATGATGTTTTCCGCAATACCCGCACCTGCGGCTTTACAGTCGTTCAGTGTTACGGCAGAGGCAGCAAGCGGTGTTTCCGTTACAGAGGCAAACGGCTGGTTTGAGTCGGCATATGTAAAGTGGGCACCAGTGAGCGGCGCAGCGCTTTACAAAGTATATGTGAAGAAATCTTCGGGTTCCTACACACAGCTTGACGATCCGTTGATAAGAAATTACGGCAGATATTGGAGAGCAGATGCAGTCGGTCTTGCAGCCGGCAGCTATACAATGAAGATCGAGGCTTACAGCTCAAACGGCAGTCTTATAGGCAGTGCGGAGCAGGGCGGTCTTTCTGTTTCAAACTACGACCGTTCGGGTTCGGCGTTCTCGTCAAAATCCACATACGGCACGGGTTCGGGCGCATATAACGATGACGGTACTTTAAAGAGCGGTGCGCAGGTCATCTACATCACACCCGAGACTGCAAAGACGGTCACGGCAGACGTTATCAGCGATGCAAAGGGCAAAGTTACAACTTACACGGGTTTCCAGGCTATCGTTAACGGTCTTCAGAAAGGCTATGACACACGCGGTTTCGACTTCCGTATCGTTGGTCTTATTGATGCAAAAGATATGGACTCCTTCGGTTCTTCCGCAGAAGGCCTCCAGCTTAAAGGCAAATCGGCTTACAGCCAAATGAATGTTACTATCGAGGGTATCGGCGAAGATGCGGCTATAAGAGGCTTTGGTATCCTTATAAGAAACGCAGCCTGCGTTGAGATAAGAAACTTCGGTATAATGCTTTGCATGGACGATGCTTTATCACTTGATACAAGCAACTGCAATGTATGGGTACACAATATGGATTGCTACTACGGCAATACAGGCGGTGACGCAGACCAGGCAAAGGGCGACGGTACAATGGACGTTAAGAGCGGTTCAACCTTCGTTACTTTCTCCTATAACCACTTCTGGGATAACGGTAAGTCTTCTCTCTGCGGTATGAAGAGCGAAAAGACAGACTACTTTATCACATATCACCACAACTGGTTCGACCATTCCGATTCAAGACATCCTCGAATCAGAACAATGTCCGTACACGTTTACAACAACTATTTCGACAGCTGTGCAAAGTACGGTGTCGGTATGACAATGGGCGGTTCGGCATTTGTTGAGCAGAACTACTTCCTTGACACAACAAAGCCTATGATGATCTCGGGTCAGGGTACAGACGCAAGCGGCGCAGGTACGTTCTCGGGCGAAGCAGGCGGCGTTATCAAGGCATACAACAATAAATCTGATTTCAGCAAGGTAAGCTCAAGCAAGCTTTCCTATAAGACACAGGCAAACAGCGCAACCGATTTTGATGCAATTGAAGTTACTTCAAGAAATGCAAAAGTAGATTCAAGCTACAAGGCTAAATCGGGCGGTTCAACATACAACAACTTCGATACAAGCTGGGATCTCGGTGTTAAGACTATCGACAGCGTATCAAATGTTCCTTCTGTTGTTAAGGCAAATGCAGGCCGTATGAACGGCGGCGACTTCCCCGCAAACAGAAATCAGTTCTCCGTTATCAACGATGCTGCAAGCTACGGTGTTGACTCAAGCTTCAAGAGCGCTATGGATTCTTACTCAAGCCCCGTTGTTTCTATCGGCGGCAGCGTAAACGGCGCACAGGTGGTAGTTACAACAACAAAGGCAGCTACAACAGAAAAAACAACGGAAGCTACAACAACTACAGCAAAGGCAACTACAGTTAAGGCAACTACGACTACAAAGGCAACTACGACCACAAAGGCTGCAACTACCACAACAAAGGCGCCTGTAACAGAAAAGCAGACAGAAACAACAACAAAGGCAGTCAGCTCTTCGGGTGCAGTGGCAATGGGCAGCTACAACCTTAACTCTTCAACCGTATCAAGCAAGACAGGTACTTACGCAAATATGACATTCAATGTAAGAAGCGTTGATACATCCTGCGTTAAGTTAAGAAGCAACAACACTATCACATTCAAGGTTGCACAGGCTTGCAAACTTACAGCGGAAGTTTCGGGCAAGGGCATAGTAGTAGGCGGCACAACAACAGGTACGGGTACTGTAAGCGTTGACCTTAAAGCAGGTACATATACAATAACAGGTTCTGCTTCGGGCAGCAACTCTTCAATATCAAAGCTTACATTTGCAGCATCATCTTCCGAAAAGACAACGGAAGCTACAACAACTACTGCAAAGACAACTACAAAAGCAACTACAACAAAAACGACCACCACAAAGGCAACTACGACCGAAAAGCAGACAGAAACAACAAAGGCAGCTTCTTCGGGCAGCGGTTCAATAAGCTTCGGTTCAAACAGCATCACAGTAACACGCGGTCAGAGCGCAAGCTTTGATGTAAATGCAAGCGGTGCTTACTATATCGAACATTCGGGCGCAAGCTGGTGGTTCGAGTCTGACTTCCTCAATGTATGGGGTTCAAATGCAGACAAGAAACTCACAGACAGCTCGCAGTCATTTAGTATCAGCCAGTGGTGCGGTCTTTCAAGCGGCTACACATTCACACTTACGGCTCATCTGGCTGACAACCCGAGCAAGACAGCTGAATTAAAGGTTACTGTAAAGTAATTTAATAATTCAATAGTGATTTAATAGTATTGCTTAATTAAAACAAGCCCCGACGATAGAAAAACCGTCGGGGCTTTGATTTTTATTTTTTAATGATTTTATTTTTTTATTCTTCGTTTTCCTCTCTTGTGTTGTAGAGAATATCGTGGAACTCCTTGCTGCAAACACCTCTTGCGGCATAGAGTATCAGCGGCGCCATAACTTCAAGGTGCGGTTTGCCGTTTTTGATGAATTCTATCAGCATCATAGACGGCGCCTGATCGTGCATGGCGTGTACAAAACGCAGAAGTTTCGGTTCAAGTGAGTATTTTCTGCTCAATTCAAATATATCTACAATGCGGTTTACCCTGTGTACCATATAAAACCTGCCGCCGTATTTCAGCATATCCGAGGCACTGTGCATAATATCGTCAAGTGTGCACATTATCTCGTGCCTTGCAATTGCTTTTTCTTTTGAAAGGTTCGCCGCGCCGCTGTCGTTTTGTATATAGGGCGGATTGCAGGTGACAACATCAAAAAGATGCAGGTTGTAGAGTTTGTCAAGCTCGCGCAGGTCGCCGTGCTCAATAAATATCTTGTCCTGGAGCTTGTTGTAGCGTACACTGCGCATAGCCATATCCACGTTGTATTCCTGTATCTCTATGCCTACAAACTGTGAACACTGCGTTTTTGCCTCCATAAGTATCGGCACAATGCCGTTGCCGCAGCACATATCAAGCACCGTTTCGTCGGGCTTTGCACGCGCAAAATCCGATAAAAGCACTGCATCCAGCCCAAAACAGAACATTTTGGGGTTTTGTATAAGTTTATAACCGTCTCTGTGTAAATCGTCTAATCTTTCTCCGTCTTTAAGCATAATCAATCATCCATCAATTTCTTCAGATCTTCTTTTGAAATACGTTCTTCTTTTGTGTGTCTTGTTTTAAGCACCTTTATCTCCGAGGGGTCAAGGAACATAACTTCCTTTTCGTTGTTGCCCGTGTCTATTGCAGCCTTTATAAGACGGCGCAGCACGTTCACGGCAAGCACCTCGCCCTTGCCGTAGTCGGTGGAGATAAGGTCGCCCTCGTGCGGCAGGTTCTTGATAAGGTATTCGTAGGTATCCTGCTCGTATTTAAGGCAGCACATAAGTCTGCCGCAGATACCGCTTATCTTTGTCGGGTTGAGCGAAAGTCCCTGATCCTTTGCCATTTTGATGCTTACGGGGTGAAAATCGCCCAAAAAGGTCGCACAGCAAAGAGTTCTGCCGCATACACCTATGCCGTTGAGCATTTTTGCTTCATCCCTTACACCTATCTGCCTTAACTCTATTCGTGTTTTGAATATCGCCGCAAGGTCTTTTACCAGATCACGGAAGTCTATTCTGCCGTCTGCGGTAAAGAAAAATATTATCTTGTTCATATCAAAGGTCATTTCAACATCTGTCACTTTCATGCCGAGGTTGTGACTGTCGGCACATTTCTGACAGGTCTCTTTTGCCTTTTTCGCCTTTTCGATATTAGCCTCCACTATTTCCTTGTCCCTTTCGGTGGCGGGGCGTATTATTTTTTTGACGGGCGAAACTATCTCGCTGTCGCTGACCTCACGGTTCACAAGGGCAACGGTGCCGTATTCCACACCCCTTACGGTCTCGACTATAACGCCGTCGCCGAATTGAAATTCACTGCCGTTCGGGTCAAAATAGTATATTTTGCCGGCTTTTTTAAATCTTACACCAATTACGATCATCTGGTTATTTCTCCTTTATACTGTAAAACAATTCCTCCGCGGTAAACTGAAAATTGCCGTTTGCCGCACGCCTGCGCCTTGCATATTCAATGGCATCACAGGCTTTTGTGAGCCTGCGCTGCGAAAAATCGGCGCAGATCTTTTGTATTTCGCTTAAATGTGCGCTGTGTATCAGCCTGTCGGGGTCGCTTGTCACCTTGTACACAAGTGCATCCCTGAATATATAATACATCAATTGCAGCAATGTGTCAAATTGGTCTTTTTTGTCTTTCAAAGCATCCGTTTCCTTATACATATCTATAAGGTCAAGGCTCTTCATGCGCACGCATAGGTCAAGCGCAAATCTTGACAGGTTTTCAAACTCCTCCGAGCCGTGCAGTTCAAGCGCCCTGCCCACAACACCGTTAGAGTAATGCGCCGCGGTATCCGCCTCGTAAGGCGTAAAGCCCTTTTTTATAAGCAGAGCGCATAACTGCGGCTGTGACAGGGGGCGCAGCTTGAAAAGCACACAGCGCGAAAGTATGGTCACAAGAAATCTGTTGAAATTAGTGCTCAGAAGCAGAAATTTAACAAATTCGGGCGGCTCTTCAAGTGTTTTTAAAAAGGCATTCTGCGCCTGTACATTCATCATATCCGCATCTTTTATTATAAATATCTTGAAGCGGTTGGTGTACGGCCGTGTCATTATCTGCGAATTTATCTTCAAACGCACATCATCGACTTTTATGCCCTTTTCGTTTTCGATATAAAAAATATCGGGGTTGTTGCCGTCGTCAAAGGTGCGGCAGGATGTACATTCGCCGCAGGCTTCCTCGCCGCCTTTTTCGCAGTTCAGTGTTTTTGCGAATGCCTTTGCAAGACTTGTTTTGCCAATGCCCTTTTCGCCGTCGAATATATAGGCGTGGTTCACGCGCCCGTTTTTTACAGCCGCTTTAAGGCTGTTTATTATCAACTCGTTGTTGAGTATGTCGGAGTAGCTGTTCATATCCCTTTTTCCCGAAACAGTTTTTCAATGCAGTCCACTATCTCTTTGTGTATATCTTCAATGCTCCTTGCGGCATTTATGACCTTTATGCGGTTTTTGTTTGACCTGCAAAGCTGCATATATCCGCTGTATACAAGCTGGTGGAACTTTTCGCCTTCGCTTTCCATGCGGTCAAGGTCTTTCTGGTGTTTCTTGCGCTCTATGCCGTCGCCGGGTTTAAGGCGCAGAAAAAACGTAATATCGGGTTCAAGCCCGTTTACCGCATATTTATTTATGTCTTTTATGGTCTTTGCACCCAGACCGCGTGCGTAACCCTGATAAACTATGCTTGAATCGAGAAAACGGTCGCTGATGACCACACCGCCGTCTTTAAGTACGGGCATTATATCGCAGCTTACGTGCTGCGCCCTTGCCGCCGCATACAACAAAGCTTCGGTAACTGCGGTCATTTCGGTGTTTTCCTTGTCTATTATCAGCTCGCGTATTTTTTCGCTTATCATATTTCCGCCGGGTTCACGGGTACATAACACGTAAAAACCCCTGCTTTTAAAATATTCCTCCAAAAGATTTATCTGCGTTGTTTTGCCCGAGCCGTCTGTGCCCTCTATGCTGATGAAAAGTCCGGACATATTATTCCTCCATATCGTTTTTGTATTTATTCAAAGCGTTTTTTGTCGTTTCAAAGTCAAAACCGCGGCGCAGCAAAAAATCCATATGTTTTTTGTATTCCTTCCGGTCGGCAATGCCGTTTTTTATACGCTTTTCAAGCAGCTTTTCCGCTTTTTCGCGCATGGCATCGCCGCTGCCTTCGAGGTATTTCTCCGCAGCGTCGCGGTCTATGCCCCTTGCAGCCAGCTCAGTCAGTATGCGCCTTGCGCCCCAGCCTTTCAGTTTCAGGCAGTCCGTTATATAAAGCCTTGCGTATTCCTCGTCATCGATAACGCGGTAGCGCTTTAAAAGCTCTATAACGCGCTCTGTTGTCGCCTCGCCGAATTCCTCGCCGAGCTTTTGGCGTACCTCCTTTTCGGTGCGCCGCTTGAAGTCGATGTAGCGCATGGCGGTCTCACGCGCTTTCACAAACACAAGCTCATCCATGATAAGGTCATAACGCTCCTGTGTGAGTTCAATACCCTCTTTGAGTTTGTAGTACAGCAGATCAACGCCGTCTATGCCGAAAGCAAACTCGTTGTCTATAAAAACATTATAGCGGTTTTGCCGCTTTTTTTGCTGTGTGATAGCGGTTATTTTCATAATTTCACCATAAAAACGGTTATTTTGATGTATAAAAAATCATCTGTATATCATTATAACAGAAACGCGGAAAAATCACAAGAGCGAATATTTACGTTCACCGCAAAACCGAAATATTTAAACTGAAATAATGAAATCTTTTTTTGAGTTTTCTTATTTTTTTTCTGATGTATTTCTTGAATGTACGATTATTGGTTATAAATGGGAAAAACAAATTTGTTTGATAGTTTGTTAAATTATCAATTTACGTTAGTAGTAGAGTTGCATTAGCCTTGGCTCCCCTT
>JAGAHK010000437.1 GCA_017627115.1 Bacillota bacterium
AACGACAAAAGTCTTTGGACTTTGGGCGTTTACTTGCGCCGACTGCGAGCCGCAAAGCGGCTTTATTCCTTGTACGCAGTCGTGTGCATGCCCCGCAGGGTTATAGTAAAGGACATTTTTAAATGTCGTTTACTATAAATAATTTTGTGTAATCTTAATAAAACCTTAAGAAATATATCAATGTTTTTTTAATCTTTATGGTATATACTATAATTACAAAATGAAAATCTCCTGACGAAAGGAGTCTTAAAAATGACAGACATGAAAAAAAACATTGATGATATGATCAATTCAATAGAGTCGAACCAACAGACGATAGACGATATGCTAAGCACCGCAAAGGAAACGGGCAGCAGGATATCAAACACAATGCAGGGATATGCACACAGCCATTCCTGCCTTAACAAAGACCAGATGACCGCTTATGCTGAATATGCAAAGGCATATGATGACGTGCGCAGGATATATTCCGCAGCACCCAATACATCGCAGATAGAGCGCATAAGCAAAATACATAACAGCGAGATCGCATACTCCCTGCTGGACGAGGTAAACACAAAGCAGCTCGGGTTTATGGAGATACTCTGCAATATGCTTGAAAAAGCAGGCGCAGCAATGAAAATGCTTTGCTGCCAATAAAATTTTGATAACATTGCCGCAAAACGGCATTGTTAATATACTTAATGCCGCATATGGCATTACCCCCCTCCTTTTTTATTTATATATTTAATCCCGAAACGGGTCGAAAGACCCAAAAAGAGACCGCCGCAATTCGGTCTCTTTTTTTGTGTGAAAGGTGTATTTCATTTTTTCGTTGAATTAGGGAAACGCTGATTTAACAAACTATTAAAACTCAAAATTTTTCATTCCTCTTGATTAATTTGCAAAAATGTTTTATAATAGAAAAACCAAGTTAACCGAATATAACTTAATAATATAAAAAGAAAGAGGTAATATAAATGAGTTTTACAAACGTAAGGGCGATACCGTCGCCCGAAGCCGTTATTTCGCTTGTGCCTTTATCGGCGGAAGCGGCGCAGACCAAAAAGGAGAACGACAGGCAGATAGCCGACGTTATTACGGGAAAAGACAACAGGTTCATCGTTGTTATAGGTCCCTGCTCCGCAGATGATGAAGATGCGGTGATGGAATATATGGGTAAACTGAAAGAAGTACGCGAGGAGGTAAAGGACAAGCTTGTTATAGTGCCGCGCGTTTACACGGGCAAGCCGCGTACTACGGGCGAGGGCTACAAGGGTATGATGCACCAGCCCGACCCGACAAAAGCGCCGAATATGCTTGAAGGTCTGCTGACCATAAGAAAGCTTTTTATCCGCGTTATCGAAGAAACGGGAATGCCCGTATCGGATGAGATGCTCTATCCCTCAAACCTGCCCTTTGTATCCGATCTTTTAAGCTATATAGCAATAGGCGCGCGCAGTGTTGAAAACCAGCAGCATCGTCTTACCGCAAGCGGCATAGACTGTGCAGTGGGTATGAAAAACCCCACCAGCGGCGACCTTACCGTTATGTTCAATTCGATAAGGGCTGCGCAGCATTCGCACAACTTCCTTTACAACGGTCACGAGGTAAAGACTACGGGCAATCCGCTTGCGCACGCCATAATGCGCGGTTCGGTCAACAAGCACGGCAATAATCTGCCCAACTACCATTATGAAGATCTGCGCCTCGCATATAATATGTATATTGAGGGCGGCTATCTCAATCCTGCCGTTATTGTGGATGCTAACCACTCAAACTCGGGCAAGAAGTTCTTTGAACAGCCGCGTATAGTAAAAGAAGTTTTACATTCGCGCAGCTACAACACCGATATAGAGCAAATGGTCAAGGGTGTGATGATAGAAAGCTATCTTGTGGAGGGCAATCAGAACGGAAGTGAGCCGCACGTTTACGGCAAGAGCATAACTGACCCCTGCCTCGGCTTTGAGGACACAAAAACGCTGCTTTACGAAATTGCGGAAAGGGTTTAAACCGTCTTTATTTTTGAGTATGTAGCAGAAATTTATTTCTGCGGAATACGAATATCATTGACTATTTACTTAATAAATTACTTAACAAAAAACAGAGTGTGTCT
>JAGAHK010000438.1 GCA_017627115.1 Bacillota bacterium
CTTTGAGCTGTCGGATACGCGATACCAACAGTTCCATATCAAACGGTTTTGCAATATAGTATTTTGCGCCGAGATTAAACGCTTTTTGCGTTATCTGTTCACCTGTTATGGCAGTAAGCATTATACACATTGTCAAATTCTCGTTGCCGCTTTGACAAAGTTTTTCAAGTACGCCTATGCCGTCAAGTTTTGGCATAATACCGTCAAGCAAAGCTATATCGGGTTTTTCGGCTATTATTTTGTCATAGGCTTCCGCTCCGTCACAGGCGGTAGCAATAACTTTCATATCAGGTTGCTTTTCCAGAAAATTACAAAGGCAGTCACAAAAATCCTTATTGTCGTCTGCTACCAAAATGGTGATTTTCTCGTTATTCATTACATTTTCCCTCCGTGTAGATAAGTTATGGTTAAAGTTAATATAGTTGGTAATATTTACCATTTTCAAATATTATAAACCATAAAATAGAAAAATGCAAGAGGAAATTTTATTTTTTTACAGGAATTCCATATTTTACCAATGAAGCGTTGGAATATCTGCGGTCTTCTGTAACTTCTGCACCAAACCATTCGGGCGGATCAAACAAAAGAGCCTCTTTTATTGTTGAAAATTCCACTTCCACATTCATAAAACCCTTTAAGTTTTCGTCATAAATATCCAATTCCGCAGTTAAACCGCCGCATAAAGGAATAATATAGCGTTTTTTGATTATAGAACCCGTTTCGCACTTTTCCCATAAATTGTCAAATTGTTCTTTTGAAAGCGGCAGTTCAAATTCTGCACGTTTAAGCCCTGCTTTATCAACGGCGCCTTTTACTGTAAGTATATAGTCATTGTCTTTTTGCCTTAAACGTATAGTAGGATTTGTTGATATATAGCCCTGTCTTATATTGAAATACTTGTATTTGTCAAGTCCTTCAGGAAGTTTTTCGACAAGGAACTTTCTTTCTATTTCAGTGTTGTTGATATTCAAATCAAAAACCCCCTTGAAATTAATAATATATAATAGTATAATTATTGTATCACATAATAAGAAAAAAAGAAATAAAAAGAAGACAAAAAGCAAAATTTCCACGGGAAGTGAGTTTATGAACAGGCTGCAAAAATATTTCAATTACAGACAAGCTCTTATAGACCAATATATAAAGGGCGATATGACAAAACGCGAGTATCTTGACCGAAATCTGGATGCGGTTTTGTCGCTGAACATAAAACCGTTCCGCAATGTGGACACACTTGATAAAGCTCTCTTTAACTACCAATATTACAATGCTATGGCAAAAGATTGCAAAATGGGTGCATATGGCGATTACGAATATCAGTTTAACGAGCAGATGGACTACTATTATTATCAAAAAGATAAAGCAACGATGAGAGCTTTGCAGCTTATTGATTTTACAGGCGTCTCCGCCTATCATATCTCCGTGCGCAGCAAAGAACTTAAAAACAGGCTTTTCGAGATAGTTCTGCTTGAACATAACAATGTTATCCTGCACTCTACAAATGAAGCCATAAAAAACAGGCTTATTGATGAGGGCGTTTTTGAAAAAGGTACAAAAAAATCTCTTATAGATTATTATATAAACCACAGATATTGACTTTTTTTGACAATCTGATCCTGTCATTTATGGCAGGATTTTTTTATTCAATACTACCTGTTTTGACAAATTTTTTAAATAAATTATGTTAAAATTTACTACAAATCTATTGTAATTATTTTTCAGATGTGCTATAATAAAAAAAATTGGGGGAATTCTTATGGGAATTATTAATTGGAATACAGAGTTGCTGCCATACGAACAGGCAGTAGATGAAATAGTTTTAAAGCTTCGCAATGTTCAGCGTGAATTCAAGCGTGCACAGGTACATTCGCCTATAGAACAGGTCGAAGGCCGCGTAAAAAGCATAGCAAGTCTGCTTGCAAAAGCGAACAGCAGGAATATACCGATAGACAACGCTCTCGATGTGCTTGAAGATATTGCAGGCATACGCATTATATGCCGCTTTGTTGAAGATATACCGAAGGTTGTAAATATCATACGTTCCCGCAGCGACTATGATATGAAGATAATACAGGAAGAAGACTATATCACAAACACAAAAAGCAGCGGCTACCGAAGTTATCATATCACTATAGAGTACAAGCTGATGTTTGAAAATGAAGTCCGGATCTTAAAGTGTGAGATACAGATAAGAACTCTTGCGATGAATTTCTGGGCTACCATTGAACATTCACTGCGCTATAAATATGACGGCAATCTGCCCGAAGACCTTAAAATAAGGCTTCAAAATTGTGCCGAAGCTGCATTTCAGCTTGACAACGAGATGACAACAATACGCGGTGAACTTTTACAGGCGCAAAAAACAATGCGTACTCAGGAGTTTCTGGTAAACGAGATAGTAAAGAATATACATAATTTATATGCTTATGCCAAAGTTGAGCATATGAACGATTTTAATAAGGAATTTATGGAGATCTACCAGGACGGTAATGTTGAGAAATTAAGTGAATTCAACAATAAGCTTGAAACAATGGCGGAGATCTATAATGTAAGGTATGTGTGATATGTCTGTCTATGCGATTGCCGATCTGCATTTAAGTTTATACAAAGATAAGCCGATGTCCGTTTTTGGCGATAATTGGGCAGAACATGATAAAAAAATAAAGAAAAACTGGCTCGATACAGTGACCTGTGACGATACAGTGCTTATTGCAGGCGATATTTCATGGGCGATGAATATGAAGGAGTTTGAGCCCGATTTTGAATATCTGCGCACATTGCCCGGTAAGAAGGTCTTTATAAGCGGCAATCATGATTATTGGTGGACTTCCGTGCAGAAACTGAACGAAATGGATAAGGATATGTTTTTTATAAGAACAAATTTTTATCCTATGGGAGATATAGCTGTATGCGGTACGCGAGGCTGGATATGCCCCAACGATACTATGTATACGGCAGCGGATGAAAAGATATATAAGCGTGAATGCGGAAGGCTTGAAATATCATTGCAGGCTGCAAAAAAAGCAGGATACAATGATATTATCGTAATGCTGCACTACCCTCCCGTAAATGATAAGGGCGAAAGATCCGAATTTTTGAATATTATAGAAAAATACGGCGTCAAAAAGGTGGTATACGGGCATCTTCATTCGCCTCAGGCTCACGAAACGGGCATAAAAGGCATTGTAAACGGCGTTGAATTCTTTTTGACCGCAAGCGATTATCTTGATTTTAAGCCTGTAAAGGTTTATTAATAAATTTTAACCAAATAAAGGTAAAGAAAGGAAAATATTATGTCAAATCCAATAGTTACTATTAAAATGGAAAACGGTGATGTTATCAAAGCGGAGCTTTACCCCGATATTGCACCGAACACGGTAAACAATTTTATCAGCCTTATAAATAAGGGCTTTTATAACGGTCTTATTTTCCATCGAATAATCAAAGGCTTTATGATACAAGGCGGCTGCCCCAACGGCAACGGCATGGGAAATCCCGGTTACAGTATAAAGGGCGAGTTTTCGCAGAACGGTTTTAAAAATGATCTTAAACATACCGCAGGCGTGCTTTCAATGGCAAGGTCGATGATGCCGAATTCGGCAGGCTCACATTTCTTTATCATGCACAAGGATGCACCCCACCTTGACGGCGCTTATGCCGCTTTCGGCAAGGTGATCGATGGTATGGATATTGTCGATAAACTTGCAGGCGTAAAAACAGGCCGTATGGACAGACCCGTTGAAGATCAGGTAATGGACGATGTTACAGTTGAAACTTTCGGCGTGGATTATCCCGAGCCCGAAAAGATGTAAGCACTATCAATAACTATTTCGGGAGGCAAAGCAATGAGTTTAAGTTATGCTGAAATGACTTGCCCGAACTGCGGCGCAAAAACAAAAGAAAGCTGCAACACATGGATGTACGGCAGCCCTGTTAAGACTTGCGCAAGCTGCAATACGGAGTATATAGACAGAAGATGGCGTGAAGTTGCCATAGACGGTTTTGACCCGCGCAGCTCCAATTCAGGGTTTTATTTAAAAGGTCTTTTGGGCTTTGTAGTATTCACCGTTGTTTGTGTGCTGCTGCTTTTTTTGATGTCGGCTTCAAGCGGACATTTTCCGTTGAAACTGCTTGTTGCTGCCATTGGCGGTATTCTTGGTTCGGTTTTTTGTGCTTATCGTCTTTTTGTAATAAAATCGGGCATCCAAGATAAAGACAATGCCGTTTTTATGACTGAATCAAAACAGCGTTTGAAAAATTCCGAATATGTGGAAAAACTTGAAAAATACGGTTATAAGATACCCGATGAATTTAAAAAATAACTCTTTAAAATTTTTAACGAACTTGCAGAAAAATGCAGGTTCGTTTTTTGTTTGACAATATTTTGACATTGTGATATACTCATTTGGATAAACCAATGGGGAGAAAAATATGAAAGACAGACTTATAGTTATATCGGGACCCACTGCCTGTGGCAAGACAGCCGTATCGGTCGAACTCGCAAAAAGCATCGGCGGAGAAATAGTTTCTGCCGACAGTATGCAGGTATATCGCAGCATGGATATAGGCACGGCAAAGATAATGCCCGATGAAATGCAGGGAATACCACATTATCTTATAGACGAATTTGACCCTGATGAGGATTTTAATGTCGCTAAATTCCAACAAAGGGCTAAAAAATATATCTCGGATATTATTTCCCGCGGTAAAATGGCCATAGTTGCAGGCGGCACAGGCTTTTATATAAATGCACTTGTGTATGACAACGATTTTGCCAAAGAAGATGAAGAAAGTGAAATACGCAGGCAATTGCAGGAAGAAGCCAAGCAAAAAGGCGCAGAGCATATGCACGGCATCCTTAAAGAGATAGATCCCGAATCGGCGGAAAAAATACATAAAAACAATGTGAAAAAAGTTATCAGAGCTATTGAATTTTACAGGCTGAACGGTAAAAAAATATCTACGCACAACGCAGAAGAAAAGCAGCGTGAAACGGCCTATGATGCCAAAATTTTTGTGCTTGATATGAGCCGCGAAAGGCTTTATGAGCGCATTGAAAAACGTATTGATATCATGCTTGAACAAGGCTTGCTAAAAGAAGTCGAAAGTCTTTTGGAAAAGTATTCTCCCTCTCTTGTGTCAATGCAGGGGCTTGGTTATAAGGAATTTGTACCCTATTTCAAAGGAGAATGTACGCTTGAAGAAGCTGTATATAATTTGAAAATAAGTACAAGGCATTTTGCAAAACGTCAGCTAACATGGTTCAGACATCAATGTCCGCAGGCGATATGGGTAGATATGGATAAATATAATGCCGAAACGGCGGCGGAATATATTAAAAACAATTTATGAGATTTGACAGAGGTTTGATATGATAAAAGAAAACACGGTAAAGGAATACTTAATAAAAAACTTTGATATTGACGAGAAAGTCGTTGATTTTTGTCTCGAAACAGAGAAAGAAATAAAAGATGTATTTGAAAACGTAGATTCTGTAGCGGAAATAAACCAATATAAGGTCTTGCGCGCTATGCAGAAAAACAAATTGAGTGATACACATTTCAATTCGACAACGGGTTACGGTTACAACGACCTCGGACGCGATACATTGGAACAGATATATGCTGATGTATTCAACGCAGAAGACGCACTTGTGCGCCCGCAGATAATCAGCGGCACTCATGCGCTTACAGTTGCGCTTTTCGGCAATCTTCGATATGGTGATGTGCTTTATTCACCCGTCGGCAGCCCTTATGATACTTTAGAGGGCGTTATAGGTCATAAAAGAGAGGTAAAGGGCTCGTTAAAAGAACACGGTGTGGGATATGACGAACTGCCGCTTCTTCCCGATGGTCGTGTGGATTTTGACAATATTGCTTCAAAAATCACCGAAAAGACCAAACTTGTGACGATTCAGCGTTCAAAAGGTTATTGTTATCGTCCAAGCCTTACTATTGAAGAAATAGAAAAAATAATAAAAATTGTCAAGGCTGTCAATAAAAATATAATCTGTATGGTCGATAACTGCTACGGCGAGTTTACCGATACACGCGAGCCTATTGATGTCGGTGCCGACCTTATTGTCGGCTCGCTTATCAAAAACCCGGGCGGTGGTCTTGCTCCCGTCGGCGGATATATTGTAGGCAAGAAAGAATATGTGGAAAATGCGGCTTACCGCCTGACATCTCCGGGAATGGGCAAGGAAGTAGGTCCCAGCCTCGGTGTCACGGCTTCGCTTATACAGGGGCTTTTCCTTTCACCTAATGTTGTATCGGCAAGTATAAAAGGCGCAGTCTTTGCTTCTGCATTGTATGAAAAACTCGGTTTTGACGTTATGCCTACACCGCGCGAAAAACGTACCGACATTGTACAGTCCATACAAATGCGCACACCCGAAAATGTGATAAGTTTCTGTCGAGGCATACAAAAAGGCGCGGCTGTTGACAGTTATGTAAGCCCCGAGCCATGGGATATGCCCGGTTATGACTGTCCCGTTATAATGGCAGCGGGCGCATTTGTACAGGGTTCTTCGATAGAATTGAGCGCCGATGCACCTATGAAACCACCCTACACCGTCTATATGCAGGGCGGCTTGACATGGCATCATGCTAAAATAGGTATTATCACAGCTGTTAACGAGATGTATAAAAAAGGTCAGATAAA
>JAGAHK010000439.1 GCA_017627115.1 Bacillota bacterium
ATGGGTATAAAGGAGATACTTGACTGCTGGCTTGATTTCAGAACAAAATGTATACGCCGTCAGACAGAGTACGATCTTCAGAAAAAATGGGACAAACATCATTTTCTTGTGGGTCTTTCGCAGATAATGCTCGATATAGACAAGGCGATAAAGATAATACGCGAGACAGAAGAAGACAATATGGTCATCCCGAACCTTATGAAAGGATTTAACATTGACCAAGTGCAGGCTGAGTTTGTTGCGGAGATAAAGCTGCGCAATCTTAATAAGGAATATCTGCTCAACCGTGTCAACGAGACCGAGACTCTTGAAAAAGATATGGCAAGGCTTAACGATATTTTAAGCGATGAAACACTTATTAAAGAAATAATCATTGATGAACTCACTGCCGTAAGTAAAAAATACGGTCAGCCGCGCAAAACGGAAATAATCTATGAGGAAGAGACCATAGACCTTACCTCCGATGATTTTATTGAGGATTACGGCATCACTCTTTTCCTTACCGCACACAATTATTTCAAGAAAATAACCCAGGCTTCTTTGCAGGCTTCAATAAGAACAAACTATGAGCATAAACTAAAAGAGGAAGACGAGATCATTCAAACGCTTGAAACAACGAACAAGGCTGATGTGCTTTTCTTCTCCAACAAGCAGAATGTTTATAAAGTCAAGGCATATGACCTCAATGAATGTAAGGCAAGCAGTCTGGGCGAGTATCTTAACAATATGCTCGGACTTGACGATGATGAAAGCATAGTTTATATTGCCTCTACAACGGATTACAGCGGTTATATGCTCTTTGGCTACAAAAACGGCAAAGTCGCAAAGGTGGATATGCAAAGTTATGCAACAAAGGTAAACCGCAAAAAACTTATAAACGCTTACAGTGCAAAAGCCGAACTTACGGCGGCTATGTTTATACCCGAAGATAAGGATATTGTTATTGTGAGGGATAACGATAAGGCAATGCTTATATCTTCTGCACTTATACCGTCAAAAGCGACCAAAAGCACGGGCGGAATACAGGTATATAACCTTAAAAAGAACAGCAGCATGACAAAAATGCTTGATGTTTCGGAATTTGCAAGCGAGGATATTGAGTATTACAGAAGTACAAAAATACCGGGCACGGGTCATTTTATCAATGAAAGTGACCGTTCTGCGAATTCGCTTTAAATATTCTGCATATATTTGACAAAAATTTTAAGTTTTTTAAAAATAAAAGTTGTAATATATACAAAAATATATTATAATAATGTCAGTGGGAATATTAAGTAAAGGAAGTGATGTAATTGCAGTACTGCAACAGATGCTTCAGAAATATATTTGAAGATGTCAAGGTGTGTCCATACTGTAAGAAGGCAGACAAGCTTGTTGATTATGATAAAGAAAAGCGCGGGGAGAATTTTTCCTGCAATGATGACTCAACTTTTTCAAGTCATATCAATAAGGATGATGCTTACAGTATAGGTGAAAAGAATGCCGATACCGTATACGGCAACACAGGCAGAAAGCATGACCTTGATAATTGTGAGAACAGTGCCGATACTCCGGCGCAGAAGTTGTCTTCGGAATATCTGCAAAGCCTTTCTCCGCAGGAACGCAGCAGACTTATTGCCGAAAAGCGCGAGGAACTGCGCAGACGCTATGGTGTTAATCCGAGTATGGACAGCACAAACGGCGCAAAGATGAATATAAACGGCAAAGAGGTCTATGTTGATGATTTTATCGGTATGATGAAAAAGGAACAGACTACGCTCAACGATCCGTTTGCTGCCGATAAAGATGCCACAGCACTTAAAAATATGAAAATCGCAGCCGTTGTTGCGGCTTTTATCAATCCTTTTTTTGCGATCGTATTGGGAACTATTGGTGTGGCAAGGTTCCCGAAAGCAAAAAACTTTTTTGTCGGGACTATGGTCTCGTCATTCATTATTTTTTTCGTATATGCGCTTATGCTTAATTCATAATTTATAAAAGGGGTGTTAAATAATGGACAAAGTAAAAATGCGTGAAAAGTACCGCCTTATGCGTGACAGTCAGCATACTGCTGAAATTATGGCAAAAAGCCTTGCAGTTGCGGAAAGACTTACAAATCTTGACGTATACAAAGAGGCGGAGTGGGTGTTCCCGTATGTTAACTACGGCTCCGAGGTAGAAACGGTCACCTTGATAGAAATGTCCCTTAAACAAGGCAAAAAAGTGGCTGTGCCTCTGCTTATCAATCCGCGTGAGAATAAAATGGTGTTCCAGCAGATAGACGAGCTTAAAAATCTAAATAAGGTCCATTACGGCATTATGGAACCCGAACGTGATGACAGCAGGTTCGTTGAACCTACGGAAAAAACTCTTATTATAGTTCCGGGTCTTGCCTTTGATGTGAACGGCTACCGTCTCGGTTACGGCGGCGGTTATTACGACCGTTATCTTTCCGAGCATAAAATGCTTGCAAAGTACGGTCTCGGCTTTGAGATGCAGATAGTTGACCGTATATTGATAGACGGCTATGATGTTCGTCTTGACGGTCTTGTTACGGAAGAGAGAACATATCGCTGGGGCTGATCATATAATAATATCATGATCAAATGAATATAATTAAGGTGCGGTTTTGCTATATATCGCACCTTATTTTATTATATTTTTATTATAGAAATAAGTTTTTTAGAATAAATTGATATAATTTAGACAAAATAACAAAAAAGTGTTGTAAATTATTTCAAAATTTGTTATAATAATTGTAACATTTAATTGGGAGGTTAATATTAATGAGTAAAAAATTTGTTTATTTATTCTCTGAAGGCAACGGCAAAATGAGAGAATTGCTTGGCGGCAAGGGTGCCAACCTTGCGGAAATGACCAATCTTGGCATGCCTGTACCCCAGGGCTTCACTATCTCGACGGAAGCTTGTACACAGTACTATGAAGACGGTGAAAAGATCAACGACGATATCCAGGCGCAGATAATGGAATATATCGTTAAGATGGAAGAGATAACAGGCAAGAAGTTCGGCGATCTTAACAATCCTCTTCTTGTTTCCGTTCGTTCAGGCGCCCGCGCATCTATGCCCGGTATGATGGATACTATCCTGAATCTTGGTCTTAATGACGAAGTTGTTGAAGCATTTGCGGCAAAGACAAACAATCCGCGTTTTGCATACGATTCCTACAGACGTTTTATACAGATGTATTCCGACGTTGTTATGGAAGTCGGCAAAAAATATTTTGAGCAGCTCATTGATGAAATGAAGGAAAAGAAAGGTGTTAAGCTTGATACAGAGCTTACAGCAGAAGATCTTAAAGAGCTTGCAAATCAGTTCAAGGCAGAGTATAAGGCAAAGATCGGCGTTGACTTCCCGTCAGACCCGAAAGAACAGCTTATGGGCGCTATCAAGGCAGTAGTCCGTTCATGGAACAACCCTCGCGCTATCTACTACAGAAGAATGAACGATATCCCCGGTTCATG
>JAGAHK010000440.1 GCA_017627115.1 Bacillota bacterium
AATAGAATAATTTTGGATAAAACGGCCAAAACTCTGTAAAAACAATTGTTCTGTTCCTTATTCTATCGGCTATATCCAAAAGTGTCAGTTTGTTGATCACCAAAGTGTTGTTTATTTTTTCGATAATATCATATGAAAGTCCGAAATTATGTTTTGTGTTGTGCCATGAATACACATGGTTAAGGAAAAATTGCTGAATCAAAAGCAGACCCGCTGTCGGAACGGCATAGGCGATACCGGTTTTTATTTTTTTGCTTTTGCTTATAACAATAACTGCGGAAGTTTCGAGCAAGGCAGCGATATATCCAACCTCACAGCGCAAAAGCGATGCCCTCTGCATAACATATACAAATTCTCTATCACTTCCTGTCAAATAGCTTTCGTATATCGGCGGCAGGGTGAAAATAAAATCTATAACAACAGTTATAAGCAGGGCGATGAGCGCAAAACGCACATAAGGCATATCCAAATATCTGTGTCTGCTTTTGGTGTCGGTAATGCCGTCTGCCGCTCTCTTGAACAGCAAAAAAAACACTGCATAGAATATTATTATATACGGAAGAACAGTTCTTGAATATACTGTTGTAAGCAATAATAACGAGAATATGTTTGTTTTTAAATTTCCTTTGGGTCTTTGTACGATATATCTTTCTTGAGACTTCGGTACTAAAAAAGTTGATATGCTCAAATATAATTTGCTCTTGCTGTTTGATACTTCTTCTGTTTTCTCGTGTAATTTTAATATATTTCTTGCCCAATCGTAAATGATATAGGTTTCAAAATCAGACAACGTAAATTCAAGCCTTTTGCTTGAACTGATATAAACAGAATTACTCAATGATATATATTTTCCGGATAATATAAATCCGCTTGTTGCGTATTGTGTATAATCGCCGTCTAATTCAATATAATCAGTGCCAAGTGCGCAGCTTATTCCTGTTTTCGGATATTCGGGATGTGCGTTGTAATATGTACGCCTGCTGAAAGTGTAGGCAAACATAAAAAACACTCCAGAGCAAATAAGCAAAACTATAACTGTTATTTTTGTTTTCATGTTGGTGGTTGTCCTCTTTAAATAATATGCTTACTTTCCTTATACGGAAACAATATTTATTATCGTCTTAACAGCCTTTACCATACTTTCAAGCACTACATACTCATACGGACCGTGAAAATTGTGACCGCCCGTGAAAAGATTGGGGCAGGGCAGACCCATAAACGACAGCCTTGCGCCGTCCGTACCGCCGCGTATAGGCTCTACAAGCGGTTTTACGCCTGCCTTTTCAACAGCTTTCACCGCACGGTCAAGCACCTGCCTGTTTTGTTCTATTATCTCCGCCATATTGCGGTATTCGTCATATATCTCCGCTTTTGCGACATTGCCGTATTTTGCGTTTATCGCATCTACGGCTTTTTTTACGGTCTTTTTGCGGTTTTCAAAACTATCGGCATCAAAATCACGCAGTATATATTCTATGCTTGCATTGCTGACATCGCCCTCTACGGCGGTCAGATGATAAAAACCCTGATAACCCTCGGTGTTTCGCGGTGTCTCGTCGGGCAGCATCGCATTGAGTTCGCACGCAAGCAGCGCAGCATTTATCATGCTGTCTTTTCCGCTGCCCGGGTGTACGCTTTTGCCCTTTATATCTATTTTTGCACGGGCGGCGTTGAAACATTCGTAGCTTACCTCGCCGAGTCTGCCGCCGTCTATCGTATAAGCAAAATCGCAGCCGAATTTCTTTACATCAAAATAATCCACACCGCCGCCTATCTCCTCGTCGGGTGTGAATGCAACACGTATCTTGCCGTGCTTTATCTCGGGATGCTTCAAAAGATAGTCCATAGCCGTAAATATCTCA
>JAGAHK010000441.1 GCA_017627115.1 Bacillota bacterium
CCTTGTGTGGCATCTTTTCAGGGAGCCAACCTGTTTTTACGGCCGCTTTGTGTATGTGATCGCGTTTTTGTTTATTATGCTTGCGGCGCGTTTTCTTAAAAATATTGCTCTTAAAACATGCAAGCTCCTTGCCGTGCCTGCATTGGCTGTTTTCCTTGCGGCTTTTTATGCGGTCTCGGGAAATGTTAATTATGCGGTATTGCTCAATGTGTGTGTTATTGTGCTTTTCCTTTTTGTATATGTGTTTGTTTTTGCGGCATATATAAAGAAAAAGGACGGCAAAGCAGGTGCGGCAGCTGCTGTGATAATAATTGCCGAAGCTCTTATAATGTCGGTTTACGGTTTTCATGTGTCCAGAATAAACGACAATTGGGCAAAGCGCAGTGTTTTTTACGATGATGTTAAAAAGATCGACCGCCTGCTTGAAAATATAGAGGATGACGGTTTTTACCGTATAACGAATGTAAACAGACGTTCGCTCAATGCCGCACTGACATCGGGCTATAATGCCATAGAGGTTTTTTCCTCGTTTACAAATCAGCGCAGCCTTAAAGGTCTCGCCATGCTTGGCCTTTATTGTCCTTATGATTACAGAAACCTTGATAATTTCTTTAATACAACGGTCACGGACAGTCTGCTTGCAAATAAGTATGCTATCGTCACGCATAAAGACGAAATATATACTGACAGCGCAAACAGGGAAATATCTGCTTTTATAGGCTCCTATTCGGGTGCGTTTAGGCTGTCTTCGCCTGTTTACAAAAAGATAACGGAGACAGATGACGGAATTATTTACGAAAATACCGCAGCTTTTCCGCTTATGTTTGCGTGCAGCGAAAAGGCTGTCGATGCGGATACTCGCTATACCAAAATGACGGACAGCCTTCTCGGAAGCTATATCAGCACGGGCGAACTTCTCAACAGCCTTTTTGATATGCACGAGGAGCTTTATACAAAATGTATGCCCACGCTTAAAGAGACTATACATGCGGAAGTTCTGCCCACCGATGATGAGGACTTTATGGTGCTGCATCCCACCAATATTCCCGAGGGTCAACTCTATGCAAACGAGGGTGATGAAGTGGGCATAGCAATGTATGAATATGATGTTGATGAAGACGCGGAGTTCTGTACCGATATAAGAGAGATATACAATAAGGCCGATAATATGCAGATGCGTTATCACACCAATATAAACGGCTTTAATGTTATGACATATCATATGCCGAATTGTCAGTTTGAGACAAGCGATATAGGCTTTTTCAAAAAGGGCGATACCATTCGGATGAATATAGAGACACAGCGGGATCTTGAAATGACAAAACCCGTCATGGCAAAGCTTGACGGTAAGGCTTTTGAAAAATTTTCGGCGGCGGCAAATGAAAACGCACTTGAAAATATCACGGGCGAGGGCAGTGATATAACCGCTGTTTCGGATTTTGACGAAGATAAGCTTGTGTTTATGTCCCTGTCTTATGACGAGGGCTTCCATATCTATATTGACGGTGCGGAGACCGAAAAAGTACGTATAGCCGATACCTTTATGGGCTGCCGCGTACCTGCGGGAAAACACGAGATAAGAGTTAAATACATAAGCCCCGGCTTTGAAACGGGTATGATCGTTTTTGCCGTTTCGGCAGTGCTTTCCTGTTTGTGGCTTCTCCTGAACGCAAAAAAACGTTCGGCGCAGACCGCAGTGGAATAAAGGTGTTATAAGAAATATATAAAGGAGAACAAAATGAAAGCAATAAAAGCAATAAAAGCTTTAAAAAACGACAGGGGCGGTTTTGCGCTGATAGGCCTGATAGTCGCCGTTGCGCTTATGGTCGTTATAGCCGCGGTATATTTTTCAAGCGGCACGACCGAAAACGAGATAGCCGTAGAGCAGAATACGGAGGTCTCTTCCGTTGCGGCAACACTCTATCATTCGGCGCAGATATATGTTACCACACAACAGTCTATGGGTACTGCTTTCGAGCCGAATGCTTCCATACCCACGGCAGCTCTGACAACGGGCATAGATACAAGTCAGTACAAGACATTTGAGGTAAAAATGGACGGAGCAGGCACAAATGTGAAATACGCTTATGTCGAGGCTAATGACGGCAGTAAGGCCGATTATCCGTCGGGGGCATCGGGCAAGGCAAATTGATTTACAATAAACGCCCAAAGTTCAAGAACTTTTGTCGTTTACTGTATTATTGCCGACAATTGTCGATATTAGGGGAAAAATAAATGGAAAAAACAGACCTGAAAAAAAGCGATAAAGTCTTTTTGGCTCTTATCACGGTTTTTTCTGTGGTTATGCCGCTTGTTCTGATCCCTTTTCACGAACAGTGGCGTGATGAGGCACAGGCATGGCTTCTGGTAAGGGACTGCAACTTTATCGAACTTTTAAAAATGCTTAAATACGAGGGGCATCCCCTGCTTTGGTATCTTATACTTATGCCTTTTGCAAAAATGGGACTGCCGTTTTCGTTTATCAATTATATAAGCTGGTTTTTTGCCTCCTGCGGTATAGTGCTTTTTATTTTTAAAGCGCCTTTCGGCAAGGCGGTAAAGGCAATAACGGCAATAAGCCCCGTTTTTGTGTATTGGCTGCCCGTTGTTGCGCGCAGCTATTCGCTTGTGCCGCTTATGCTTTTCGTTATGGCATATATCTATCACGAACGCAAAGAAAAAGCGGTGATCTATGGCGTACTTATTGCGTTGCTTGTGAATTTGCATATTCTTATGGCAGGCATTTGCGGCGCTTTGCTTTTGAACGAACTGATAGATATTATTATTGATGCCGTCAAAAAAAACAAAGTATCAAAGCAAAGATATATCGGCTTTGCCTGCGGTTTTATCGGCTGCCTTGTTATGGTCATACAGATGTGGGGCTGCATGGAACAAAACGGTGTTGTCAAGGTCGAGATAGGGCAGATAAGCTATCTTGCAAAGGCTTATCAGAACAGTATAATCTTCCAGATGCATATGTTCGGCTTTTGGAAAATGGAATTTTATCTGTTTATGATGCTGATGTTTCTGCTGTTTCTGGCAATTATGTTTATCATGCTTTTGAAATACCGCAGGCAGCTTATAATGCTTGTGTGCGGCGTTGGCTTCGACCTGTTTGTCACCTTGCTGCTGTTTGTGCCTAACGGTCAGAAAGCACAGCTTATTTATATAATGCTGCTGTTTATAGCGTGGACACTGCGCACAGATACGGATGACGGACTGAAGAAAATACAGACCGACAAAAAAGATATACGCTACAGCACTGCTTTTGCTCTTATGATAAGCATAATGCTTGCGGTAAATATTGCAAATTGCTGGAAAAGTGTTATAATATATGATATAGGAAATAAGTTTTCATCGGGAAAGGCTGCTGCCGAATATCTTGATGCAAACTCGGATGAATGTTCGGTGGTCATACCTGTTGATGATATGCTCGGCGCTTCCGCTTCGGCGCATACCAAAAAGGTCCGTTTCTGGAATATGTACAATAACGAATACTGCGATTATGCCATACTCAATATGCAGAGAGCTTATGCCATGTATGATTTTGAGCAGTATATAAACAAAACGGAAAAAGACGAAAACGGCGAAGAACATTATACTAACAGTGTAAAGGAATACATGCAGGAATATGTTTCAAAAAACTTTGCAAAGGGCACAAAAGTTGCTTTGCTGGTGTGCCGCATTTATTATCCGCGGTTCGATATGGAGCTTGAGCCTGTTTTTGTATCAGAGGAATGCAGTTATTATTCGTTTTCGGAAGGTTATAAAATATATATTCTGACAGCTTAAAAAGGAGATGTGTTGCATTTATGAAACGTTTTATTGGTCTGAAAAATGCTTTAAAAAATGAAAACAGAGGTTTTTCACTGGTTGAACTTGTTGTTGTAATTGCTATCATGGTAGTGCTTATCGGCGCACTTGTGCCTAATCTTGTGAAGTATCTGAAGAATGCGGAGGTAATATCCGCAAAAAATACATCCGCAACAATATACAGGGCTGCCGAGACTTATGTTATTTCCATGACTGCCGAGGGCGTGGATTTTCCGCCAAACTCACAGCTTACGCCTTCTGTTTTGTGGACACCTCCCGTCGATCTTATGGATCCTGTCAAGGGTAACAACACGATCGAGATACAGATAAACGATTTGGGCAATGCTGTGGAATACGTATACTATGAGACCGAAAACGGCATAAAAGCAGACTATCCCGAGGGCTTCTCGCCTCATGATACAAGTAACGATAATTAAAAGGCAGGGATGAAAGTGGACAAACAGAAGAAAAAATTAAGCGTGATGATACCCTGCTATAATGAGGAAGAAAACGTTGTGCAGATATATAAAGCTGTGAAAGCGCAGTTTGAAAATAATCTGCCGCAGTATGATTACGAGATACTTTTTATAGACAACAATTCCACCGATAATACAAGGGCGCTGCTGCGCACAGTTTGCAAAGACGATAAAAAAGTCAAGGCTATATTCAATGCCAAAAACTTCGGACAGTTTAATTCGCCGTATCATGCAATGTGTCAGACGACGGGTGAGTGTACTATCTGTATGTGCTGCGATTTCCAGGATCCGCCCGAACTTATACCGCAGTTTGTGCATGAGTGGGAAAACGGCTATAAAATAGTCAGCGGTATCAAGGCAAAGTCCAAAGAAAATCCTTTTATCAGATTTTTAAGGACGGTCTATTACAAGATGATAAAAAAGATGTCGGATGTGGAGCAGATAGAGCATTTTACGGGCTTCGGTCTGTATGATAAAAGCTTTATAAAGGTGCTATCCGACCTTAACGACCCTATACCGTTTCTTCGCGGCATCGTTGCCGAGCTTGGCTATAAACGCAAGGATATACTCTATGAGCAGCCTAAACGCGCCGCAGGTGTAACACACAACAATTGGTATACACTTTATGATGCGGCAATGTTAAGCTTTACATCATACACAAAAATAGGTTTGAGGATAGCTACCATAGCAGGGTTTATTATGTCTTTTTGCAGCTTTTCCATAGCGCTTGTGTACCTTATACTCAAGCTTTTGTTCTGGGAGAGTTTCCCCGTCGGTATAGTACCGCTTATCATACTTGTAAGTATCATAGGTTCGGTACAGCTGTTCTTTATAGGTCTTTTGGGCGAATATATCCTGAATATCAATAAAAGACTGATGAACCGACCTCTTGTTATTGAGGAAGAACGCATAAATTTTGATTTGGAGTAAACATATGTCGAGATTATCAAAAGCGGTCTTTCCGCTGGCATACATATATTGTGCTCTGCCCCTGGTATTTTTCTTTATGGGCTGGCTGAAAATCTATATTGCAATACCCGCAGCCGCAGTTTTGATTGCGGCTTTGTGGTTTTGTATGAAGAATTCGCCCGATATAAGTCCCGAAACTGACAAAAACTCGGTTGCGATAATTGCGGCGGCGCTTTTTATAATAGTTTTGTGGGTGCTGCTTTCGGGTATAGGCAGGGTGATGTATCAAAACCCAGACCATCAGATAAGAAATACTGTCTATGAGATACTTGTAAACCAAAGCTGGCCCGTTAAAGCCTATATCCCGACCGAAAACGGCACAGAAGGCCGCGGGCTTATATATTATATCGGCTTTTGGATGCCTGCCGCAGTTGTCGGCAAAATTTTCGGTACGGCTGTCGGCTATGTTTTTCAGATGATATGGGCTGTTTTGGGCATTTTTCTGTTATATATGCTTATCTGTGCAAAGATGGGCAAAATAAGGCTGTTTCCGCTTGTTGTGTTCATTTTTTTCAGCGGATTGGATATAGTGGGTTTTGAGCTTTTTTACGGTGATGTGGAAAAATATAACATCATTGCGCACATCGAGTGGTGGACCGGTGCCGATATCTTTCAGTTTTCATCGTTCACCACACAGCTTTTCTGGGTGTTCAATCAGGCAATACCTGCATGGATACTGACTCTGCTTGCCTACAGTCAGAAGAACAACAGAAATATCGTTTTTCTTGCAGGGCTTTCCATGCTTAACAGCACTCTGCCTTTCGTGGGTATGATACCTCTGTTTTTATGCTTTGTGTTTGAAAAACTTCGCTCGTTCAAAAAAGAGGATGTCAAGGCATTTGCAAAAGACCTTTTTGGTTTTGTCAATATCCTCGGCGGAGGCATTTCGGGCATAATATCTTTTATTTATCTCAAAGGCAACACATCGGGGCAGAATATCGGGTCGGCAGGTTCCGTAGGCTACGGATCCTCGTATTTTATTCTTGCGGCTCTGTTTGTGCTGCTCGAAGCAGGTGTATACTATCTTGCTGTGCTGAAATATCAGAAAAAACGCCCGATTTTCTATATCTCTCTGATATGGCTTTGCATATGCCCGATAATACGGGTCGGCTTGGCTGCGGATTTCTGTATGCGCGCCTCCGTGCCTGCGCTTTTTATGCTGTATATGCTGGTGACGGAAACACTTGCAAAAGCCTTTGAAAAAAAGGATAGAGTAACTGCGGCAGCGCTTATTGTCATATTGTGCATCGGTGCTGTTACGGCAGTGCATGAGATAAGCCGCTCGGTCGTTTATACCGTGCTTGCCGACGGTCATCCGCTCAATGCCTCGGCAGATGAGTACGAAGTTATGACCGCAGGAAATTTTACGGGCAAACTTGACGGGAATTTCTTTTTTGAATATCTTGCAAAATAAATTTTTTGGGTGTCGTTTGGCACCCTTTTTCCTTTATTAACCGTTTTTTACGTGAATATTTTTATCCCTGCGCCGTACAATAATAACAATAATAAAAAAAGCAAGGAGGAAAAATATGAATGTAAAAAGGTTTATAGCCTGTCTGATGTTTTTTGTTACGGCTGTATCGGGAATAAATGTCGGCGCTGCGGAAGCGCCCGTGCTTGACGGCAAAGCATATATACTTATGGAAGCAAGTACGGGAAAGGTGCTTGTGCAGAACAATGCGGACGAGGCTCTGCCGCCTGCAAGCGTGACCAAAATAATGACACTGCTGCTGATCTATGATAATGTTGATAGCGGAAAAATAAAGTGGGACGATAATGTGACCGTTTCTGTCCATGCGGCAGGTATGGGCGGTTCACAGATTTTTCTTGAAGCAAATGAGATACAGACTGTCGAGACCCTTACAAAAGCCATTGCCATAGCATCGGCAAATGATGCGGCGGTCGCAATGGCAGAGCATATAGCAGGCAGTGAGGAAGCCTTTGTTTCCATGATGAATGAAAAAGCTGAAAAACTCGGTATGAAAAACACAACTTTTAAAAATGCCTGCGGTCTCGATACGGACGGTCATATGATGAGTGCGCGCGATATAGCTATAATGAGCCGCGAACTTATCACAAAATATCCCGAGATAACCAAGTTCACGACTGTCTGGCAGGATACCATAACCCATAAGACAGCGAAGGGCGAAAAGAAATTCGGTCTGACAAACACAAACCGCCTTATCAAGTGGTACGACGGTGCAACGGGATTGAAAACAGGCTCTACGGGCAATGCTTTCTATTGTCTTTCGGGCACGGCAAAGAAAAACGGCATGGAGCTTATAGCCGTTATCATGGCTTGTCCCGATCCGAAACAGCGTTTTCGCGAGGTAATGAAAATGCTGGACTACGGTTATGTGAATTACGAGCTGAAAAAGGGCGAGCCTGTCGGGAAAATAGCCGCAAATGTGCCTGTTACAGGTGGTGAGGAGGACAGCGTCAACGCCATTGTGAAAGAAGAAGTGACATATTTGTCCGAACGCGGTAAAACGGCACTCAAAAGCGAGACAAAGATAAATGACGGCCTGAAAGCACCGATAAAACAGGGCGATGTGATAGGCGAGATAGTATATACCCTCGGCGATGAAAGTGCAGGCAGTTCTCCGCTTATTGCCGAAAAAGATGTTGAACGCGCAGGCTTTGGAAAAAACGTAAAAAGATTGTTTGAATTGTGGTTTAAGGGTTGATTATGGCCGTGTTTTCGGTGGTTTGGTTTTTGTTTTTTTGTGGTGAATTTTCCGTGTGTATGATTATATAATGTAAACGAGAAAAGCGGGCTTTTGGCTTCTCTGCGGCACAGCGATCGGACGTGTGCCAATTGAGCCATTATAAGACGGTCATGGAAACGCATGTGAAATAATACTTTACGGCGTTATTTCAAACTAAAAACAAAGCATAATAAAGACTCGACTGATTGCAATTAACAAATCGGTCGGGTCTTTTTCAATTCAAAGACCTTGCATAACTCTTAAAATGATATTGAAGTTTGTGTAAAATTGGTATATAATAGTAAAAAAAATACATCTGAAAAATGCGAAAGGAGAAACAACGATGTCCCCGACACTTTCAATAATACTGCCTGTATATAACTGTGAAGCTTATATAAAGGAGTCGCTTTTTTCGGTATTATCCCAGCTTCCGCCCGATCACGAGCTTATTGTTGTGGATGACGGTTCTTCGGATAACAGTCCCGAAATAATTTCCCTCTATTGCGAAGAAAGGGAAAATGTTCGGATATGTTTTTGTGAGCACAAAGGGGCATCAGGTGCAAGAAATGTCGGTCTGGATATGGCAAGGGGAAAATATACGGCATTTATGGACTGCGATGACAGCATTTTCGAGGGATTTTTTGGCCGCAGCAGACCGTTGCTTGAAAAGGACTGCGACCTTTATATTTTCGGTATAGAACGGATATATCTGTCGGGCATAAGCGAACAGTGGACACTGACTGATAAGGATTATCCCGATACGGCATTGTTTGCGGACGAGTATATACGCACAAAGCGTTCCCTTATTTATTCAAACTGCAACAAGTTTTATCGCAGACAGATCATTGAAAGAGCGGGGCTGCGCTTTGATGAAGATACCGACTTTGGAGAAGACCGCATTTTTAATTACAAATATCTGAAATTATGCAAAAATGTATCAACATCTTCGCTTATGATGCTGAAATATATACAGCGCAGCGGAGAGTCGATGTCAACAAGATACATACCGCAATATTTTGAAAAAGTATTGAAGCTGCATAAAGCGAAAACAGATTGTTTCCTTTCGCTTGCCAAAAATACGCCCGACGAGGGAAAAAACGCCTTTTGTGCTTACGACCTTTCAAGGGAGGTAGAAAACACGGTAGAAAGATTTGCAGCGCACGGGAATGAAAAAAGGGAAAATCTGCCTTTGATAAACCGTATTGTTTTCGGTGAATGTGAGGACGAAGCAAGGTCGGAAAATATAGATATGCTTATTGTATTGGGAAGCCGAAACTGTGGTTACAGAATTGAATATGCCTACAATATCGGGCATTGCAAAAGAGATATGCTTTATATTGTAAGCGGCGGCAATAAATATATGGATACCGATTTAACGGAAGCCGAGTTTATGGCAGATTATCTGAAAAAGAAAAATATATCCGAAAAACAGATATTAACGGAAAATATTGCCTGCGATACGGAAGAAAACCTGAAACTTTCGGCAAAGATAGCGGCAAACTTCGAAAATGTAAAAACAATAGGCATTGTGACGGCAGGCTTTCATATACCGAGAACAAAATATCTTGCAAAAGGCGTGTCTTTTTTCTGTGAAAAAAGGACAATATTTCTGCCCGCTTACGGTGCCGACACTTCACCCGAAAACTGGTTTGAAAGCCAAAAAGGCCGCAATATCATTCTGGAAGAATTAAGAAAAAAGCGGTAATAAAAATTGAGAAAGGTATATTTATATGAATGACGCAAGTATTGGGAAAGAAGAATTAAAAACCGAACTTTTGTCGCGTTTCGGGCGTGACAGTTCTCTTACCATGCGTAAACTTCGGGAATACATACCGCCGATGATAGCGGCAAATCTATCGACCCTGCTGCTGATAAGCGTTGACGGAATAGTGGTTGGAAACTTTGTCGGCAGCAATGCACTTGCATCTGTCAATGTGTTTTATCCTATCACGCTGTTTATCGGCATTATTTCGGTGCTGGTGTCGTGCGGAAGCGCTACTGCTATATCAAACAGCATCGGCAGCAACGATTTTGATAAAATAGAAAAAATGAAACGTGCGACAATAGTAATGATGATATTGTCGGCGGTATTTGCATCTTTAGTGCAGATACCCATTGTGTCGGCATTTATATTTTCATACAGTGCCGAAGTCTCTGCGGAAACATTGGATATGATAAAACAATACGGCACAGGTATTATGATATCTACACCGTTCGGCCTTGTATCTACCGTTGGGGTGTATCAATTGCAGATATCGGGGAAAATGAAAATGCTTGCAAAACTTGCCGCAATGGAAGGCATTGTAAATCTTATTCTGGACCTGCTGTTTGTAGGCGTGTTTAAAATGGGTGCAGCAGGCGCAGGTTTTGGTACG